>JAAHGS010000259.1 GCA_010692645.1 Symploca sp. SIO2E9 | reverse complement strand
TCCGGATCAGAAGTTGTCCGCTAGACCTACTTCGCCTTTTGTATGTGCGCATTACCGCGCTTGAGTAATTTAGCACGAAGAAAAGTCCCCCTACAAGGGGGAGGCACCAATCCCATTTTTTTGGTCAAGCGAAGGACGGGGCTTGAATCCCATATTTTTGGTCATGGCTGTCGAGGGGTGAGGGGTGATTCTTGAGAGGATAAGCTTTGTGATAACCTATATTTTTAGGCATCTAATTGCAATTCACATTGATAAAAAACATAATTGACAGCAGCGAATAACCTATCTAAATCCTGAATCGTATAAAAATCCTTATTTCTAGTAAAAGTATCCAAATTCAGTTTACCAAACTGCCACACTCTCCCATTAGACACAATACCAAATACGGTCTCGTCTGACTCATCATTAAGCCGCTGTAGAGCCACCATTTCCGCCAGACACTGGCCCCATCCCTCTTCAAACTTATCTTGTTTTGCCTCAACCACAACAAAATAGGGCTTATCCAAAATAATTGTCCCCAGAGGACTTCGTCTTGCCACTAAATAATCAGGAATTCCTGATAAATCTTGGTCATAGGTTATCGCCTCATGACTCCAAAGAGTCAATTTACTCCGATAAAACTTCCATACCTCTTTCAAAACCGGATAAATCAAATTTTCACAAATTGCATCTTCCGAATTATCAACAACACCATCAGTAAATAGCAAATCCAACTCAGCTTTAAAATCCTCTTTAACTGGCAAATCTCTATCAAGAACATAATTATTTAATACATACTTAATTTGAAACTTCTTAGCAACAGCAGCAATAGTTTTATAACTACTAAAAGGCATTTACTTATTACTTATTACTTAATTCCAAGCACAATTGTCTAAAATGTTCACCCCTATGCTCAAAACTTTGATATTGGTCAAAGCTAGCACAGGCAGGTGAAAGCAAGACAACACTAGCATTATAATCTTTGGCCAGTTGAGCAGCTTTCGGTACAGCTTGCTCCATTGTCTCTAAAACTTTAAAGGAACAATAGCCAAATTCCTCTAAACGCTGGGCAAAAGCAGGTGCAGCTTCACCAATCAAAAGTACTACTGCAACTTTATTTTGAATAGTCTTAATCCAATTAGTATCATCACCAGCTTTCGCCTCACCACCAGCAATTAAAATAGCGCGACTTTCAACAGCAGCCAACCCTACCTCTGCCGCATCATAATTGGTGGCTTTACTATCATTAATAAAATCTATACCCTGCCAACTAATAATCTTTTCTAGGCGATGAGGAACACCAGGAAAATTAGCAATAGCTGGAGCAATCGCTTCCTTCTCAATTCCTGCCAATTTTGCCACAGTTACAGCCATTAGCAGGTTTTGTTGATTGTGTTCCCCCAACATCTGCAAAGATGTAACTGGCACGATTGGTTCTTCCCTGACAATCACCCAGCCATCTTTAATATATGCCCAAGGCTGAAAACCAGTCTCATTCTCCTCAGCTTTGATACTTGTCCAATAAGCATCAGGCCAGTGTTGCTTACCCAATTTTCGCAGATAGGGGTCATCTCCGTTAATCACTTGTAACTTAGAGCGGCGTAACAAAGATGCTTTGATATCATAGTAGTTTTCAAGAGTTTTGTGGCGGCTAAGATGATCAGGAGTAAAGGTTGTCCAGACACCAATATTTGGGGAAAATTCGCGCGATGATTCAATTTGGTAACTACTGATTTCCCCAATCACCCAATCAACTCGATTTTTAATTTTAGCTTGTTCCCCTATACAAGAGTTCTCCCTCTTGAGAGCAAGTTCACAAGCTGCGTAACCGATATTACCGCAGGCAGGAGCATGGAAACCAGCAGCTTCAAAAATGGCAGAGATGAGGGCAGTAGTCGTGGTTTTGCCATTGGTGCCAGTGATGGCTACCCAAGGAGATGATTGTAGATGACGCCAAGCAAGTTCTATTTCTCCAATTGTCTCAATGCCTTGGTTTCTGGCTTCTACTAATACAGGTAAATCCCAAGGTACACCAGGACTAACCACAATCAGTTGTGGTAAGTCGGAGGTATTGAGATTTAGGGAATGTTTCAGTTTAACAGTAATTCCTTCAGCAGCAAGTTCTTGTTGTTGCTGGTATAGTACTTCTGAGCTATTGCGATCGCTCAATGTTACTTGCCAACCTTCCTGTTTGAGGAGTCTAGCGGCAGCGATTCCGGATCTTCCTAAACCAATTACTATAGCTTTGGGCATAAGTTAAATCGAAGATGTCCCTAATTTAGAATAATCGACTTTGCTACACTGAAGGTAGAGTAAATCAAACTACCCAATTTTTTGCACGCTCGACTGCTTCGAGCCAGGTCTTAAAATTATTCTGAGCCTGAGTATATCCCTCTCCAGGCTCAAAAATCCTATCAATTTCCCGCGTCGCTACTAGAGAGCTATAGTCATCCCATAAGCCTAAGGCCAAACCAGCAGCAAATGCTGCCCCTTGAGCAGTAGCATCTAAGATAGCGGGGCGCTCAACTGGAATGCCTAGTACATCTGCCTGGAATTGCATCAGGAAGTTGTTTTGAGAGGCTCCTCCATCCACTTTCAACAACGATATAGCTGTCTGACTATCTTTATTGATTGCCTCGACAACTTCCTTCACCTGATAAGCAATCGATTCTAAAACGGCTCTAACCATATGCTCTCGCCCCACACCACCGGTAATCCCGAGAAAGGCTGCGCGAGCACTCATATCCCAGTGGGGAGCTCCCAAGCCACTGAGAGCTGGTACAAAATAAACACCTTTAGTATTCTCTACCTCAAGCGCTAATTGTTCTGTTTGAGCTGCTGAGTCAATTAACTTGAGCCCATCTCGCAGCCATTGAATGCAAGCTCCTGTAGTGAACATTGCTCCTTCTAAAGCATAATTTGTCTGGGCAGAATTCGTCCAAGCTATAGTTGAAAGGAGTTGCTGTTGCGATCGCACCAGTTGATTTCCAGTTTGAGCAACCAAGAAGCAGCCAGTGCCATAGGTACACTTAAGCATACCAGGGCGTACGCAGCCGTGAGCAAATAGAGCTGCTTGTTGATCACCCAAAATTGCGGTAATGGGAATAGCTGTTCCTAACAACTGGGGGTCAATTTTACCAAACATACCCATGCTAGGCTTAATTTGGGGCATAATCTGGCGAGGAATATCGAATAAATCTAGTAGCTCCAAGTCCCAATCCCCAGTTGCCAGATTCATCAACATGGTGCGGCTGGCATTGCTATGATCAGTTGCATGAACTTCACCTTTTGTCAAGTTCCACAACACCCAAGTATCGATGGTGCCAGCTAAAACATTGTCGAAGTTAACCTCACCATGTTCGCGCCGTAGCCAATCTAGTAGCCAAGCTAGTTTGGTGGCGGAGAAATAGGCATCTAAAATTAGCCCGGTACTTTCCTGAATTTTGCTGGCATAACCTTTTTGGGTCAAGTCGCGACAACTAGCAGCAGTTCTGCGGTCTTGCCAGACAATAGCATTGTGTAGGGGCTTGCCTGTTATTTTATCCCACAATAAGCAAGTTTCGCGCTGAACCGTCAGACCAATTGCTGCCACTTCTGAAGCAGAAATGCTAGTTTTAACTAAGACGTCTGAGATAAGAGAGCAAGTATCTCGCCAAATTTCATTAGGGTCATGCTCTAACCAACCTGGTTGGGGATAATACTGAGTCAGTTCTTTATAGGTTTGAGCGATAAGTTTGCCCTTGAGATCAAAGACAATGGCGCGGCTGCCTGTAGTACCTAAGTCAAGTGCTAGGACGTATTGGGGTGTATATTTAGTCATATTTAGGTAGAGGGGGAGAGATAATACTATTTTTCCTCAAAGGCTCGAAAGTGCAAAATAAGTAGCAAGTAACAAGTAATAAGTAATAAGTAATAAGTAATAAGTAATAAGTTGAGCTGAATACCTAATTATTACTTATTATTTGTCATTATGGATATTTCCTAATCCGTTCCCTGAGGGCACTAAGGTGATTACTACTAAGGAACGGGAGAATGTTGATCAAGTTTACTCAAGAAAAAAGCAGTCATGGAACAATGGCTTAAATTATTAATTCAGTGTGCTATTCCCGTATTTAATACTTTGGTTTATGCCAAGACTGGTAAACGGTTAAGTGATCTACCAATTTATCTGGATCAGAAATTAAAAGAAACCCAGATGGTACTTGATTATCTGGGTGTTGGTAGCCAATCGGGACTAGAGCAAGAACAGCAATTATTTCCGGAAATTAAAGTTGAACCTGGAGAGCAAAAAGGCAACACAATTCAAGAGTTTTTCCAAAATGCTACTTGGACAATTGCTCAAGCAGGTTTGGATTTTCATAAATGGGACTTTCAACAAGAGAAAGAACTACAGCAGCAGTTGGTTACTTACAACCGTGAAACATTATTAGAACTAGCAGCATATCAAAGAGAAACAACGCTGCAATTACCAGAAGTTCACAAAATTCTCGATCACTGGCCCTTAAGGTTATTTCCTTCGCAACTTTTAACTGAACACAACCATACTAAACTTTTACCGCTCCGTATTTTTATTGCGCCTCCTAATATACAATTTGAGCGATTTGGTGAGACAGTTTTGGGTAAACCAGAGATTGAGCTAAAACTCTCTCAAAGACTACGGGAATTTCTCTCTCAAAACTATCCGTTGCGTAGTTCGATTAGATCTACAGAATTTTTAGGTGGAGCTTGGGAAAGCAAGCGTTTTCATAGTGAATCCAGTATTAAAGCTCTATTTGGGATGCTCAAATCTGAGCCAACTTTGATTTTGGAGTCAGAAATTAATGACCATGATTTGACTTTTCGTATGGCTTACTGGGGTTTAGGACAAGAAACCTATTGCTATGAAACTATCTTGAAGTTATCTTACCAAGATTTTATTTATGAGTCTGCTAAAAACCGCGCTCTGAAATGGAAAGTCACGCGAGACAAACTTCTAGCATTGGGAAAAAGTCCCGAAGAAATCAATAGTAAAGGTGGAGACAATGCAATCAATCTAGCAATTCTAGAAGAGGCAGAAGAATTGCAACGTGCAGGGATTGACCTTAGTGAACTAACTTTTTCTTACCAAGTCAGTAGCAAAGATTGGGATAATCTTTGCCTCTTTTTAAGTAGCTGTCATTGTCTAGTTGCCGGCTGGGTTTCAGATATTTACCATCTTGTTCACCAGGATATACCTCCCCTCATGCCGGGACTCCTTCCTGAACTATTCAAGGAAGTTTATGACCAAAATCTGCTACCAGCAATTATTCAAACTACTATCTCAATTTATCAAAATGTTTTGAATTTTATGCTGATTGAAAGACCTTACTGGACACCTGAATTAGTCTTAAAATTAGCTCAAAGCCTTACCCATTTACCTGATAAATCTTGGGCGAAAAAGCAGGTAGATTACTCACTTCAGACCTGGCTACAACAACGGCAATTGACTCAAACTGAAGGTATGGAACCTTTGCAGGCAATGGAACCAGTATTGACCAAACAAGACCAGGAATATTGTAAAACTTTGAAAGAATGTTTGGCAGCCCTGGGAGATGAAGAGGCTGTTAGCCAAGTGCAGACTCTCTTAAATGCGATCGCTTCCTTAAAAAGTCAAGGTAAACTAACCAATATTGCTCTGGTTCATACTTTTACTGGACTTGCAGACAAGGTATCGGCGCTTGCCATTAGTCCTGATGGACAAACCCTCTTCAGTTGTGGTGACGATAACACTATTAAGTTGTGGAATCTTCTCCAAACAGAAAAATCTTCCTGTTTACAATCTACCCCTTCCCACATCCTCAACGGTCATTCAGGAGGAGTTTTAACCCTTGCACTGAGCGACGATGGTCAAATCATTGCCAGTAGCGATAAATCTAAGCGCAGAAGCTATATTAAAATTTGGCAACTACCGACGAGAAAACTACTTTGGACTCTCTCAGGACACAGAAAGCAAATTCATGCCCTTGCCCTTAGTCCCGATGCTAAAACTCTTGCCAGTGGCTCCCATAAAATCAAACTCTGGAATCTACAAACAGGAGAACCATTCCGGACTTTGTTTGGGCATAAACAATGGGTTTATGCCCTTGCTATTAGTTCTGATAGTAAAACTTTAGTCAGTGGTTCTCAAGACATGACAGTTAAGATTTGGGATTTGAGGACAGGTGATTTATTACGTATCCTCAATGGGCATCAAGACAGTATTAAAGCTATTGCCATCAGCCCCGATGGGCAAACAATTATTAGTGGGAGTGCTGACACAACTATCAAAATTTGGGATTTCGAGAGTGGCAAACTACTATCTACCTTAAAAGAACATTCAGGAGCAGTTGATGCTGTTGCCATCAGTCCAGATAATCAGTACTTAATCAGCGGTAGTCAGGATACAACCATCAAAATTTGGGATTTGGGTAGGACAGAAGTAGTGAAGACACTCAAGGGTCATACCGAAACAGTGAGCGCCATTACAATTAGCTCTGATGGGCAAACCCTTGCTAGTGGTTCCACTGATAAAACGATTAGAATTTGGCAGACGCTATAGTTATTGCAGGTTGAGTTGAGGAACGAAAACTAACAACAGTATGGATGGGATCGGTTTCGCTCTCGCTCTGCCCATCCTACAATTAATTAAGTCTCCCTACTTATATTCATTGAACGTATGACAAACTTGAAGGAAGAGGGTGATTCTCAACTCAGTACCCAGTTATCCGAGCTCAAAGCACAACTGAGTCAACTCAGCAAACGCTTAGAGGGAATTGAGACCAACTTGACTCAAGTCTCGGTTCTATCTGAGCAAGTATCTCGCCTGAAAGATAACTTTATGCTAGTTGCCGATATCTATAGATATCAGAACCTACAGAATTACCTAGAGGCTGGTAACTGGTTTGAAGCAGATCAAGAAACAATTAAATTGATTCAGGATATAGCAGGTCAGACAGATTTAGAAGAGTTAAGCCCTAATGATATCAAAAAATTTCCCTGTAATGGACTCAGAGTGATTGATAAACTCTGGCATACCTATAGCAACGGACGTTTTGGTTTTAGCGTACAGCTACAGATTTACCAAAGCCTAGGGGGCAATCTGGATACAACCATAGAACAAAATCAGGAAATGGTGGAAAAATTGGGTGAACGGGTAGGCTGGCGTGCCAATAACAAATGGCTCAAATGCAATCAACTTGACTATAGCCTTCAGGCACCAGTAGGCTGTCATCCTTCCAGTTGGTGGAATTCACCCTATGGCTCGAAAATGACTAACTATTTCTTATCTCGCCTCATGACTTGCCAATTGTGAAATCCTCCCGGCTAGGGGGAGAGGGGGAGATGGGGAGAGGGGGAGATGGGGGGATGGGGGGAGGGGGAGATGGGGGGATGGGGGGATGGGGGGATGGGGAGATGGGGAGAGGGGGAGAGGGGGAGAGGGGGAGAGAATTTGAAGGCACT
>JAAHGS010000258.1 GCA_010692645.1 Symploca sp. SIO2E9 | reverse complement strand
CGGTGAACCAACAGACGCCGAAGATGTAATTGGTGTTGATTTGGGTCGCACCGATATCGCTAGTACATCAGAAGGGGAGTCATGGTCAGGAAAAAGCATCACGAAGCTGCGTAATCATTATGCCCAAGTGAGAGCTACTCTCCAAAAAAAGGCTACGAAAGGCACAAGGACAACTAGACGGCGTTGTCGTCAGTTGCTGGCACGGTTGTCGGGTCGAGAGAGACGTTTTCAGTCTTGGGTAAATCATGGTATCACTCGTAAGTTGGTGAATAATGCTGCCACCAATAAGAAGGCGATTGCCATTGAAGATTTGACTGGTATTCGTGAACGAACCAACAAAAAGCCCAGAAGTAAGAAAGACAAGAGGCTCTCCAACAATTGGGCATTTTACCAACTGAGGCAGTATCTAACTTACAAATGCCTTTTGGCGGGAGTGAAGCTATATATAGTTCCCCCCGCTTACACTTCCTTAAGCTGTCATAGATGCTTGCATCTTGGCGAGAGAAAGGGCAAGAAATTTACCTGCACCAACTGCGGCAACAAATGTGACGCCGACTATAACGGCAGCAAAAACATAGCAGCATTGGGGTCGATTATAAACCGACCTAGAGGCACAGGACTATCCTGCCGGATTAAGCATGAATTGCAATATATTCAGCTTACTCTATGGGACGTCTTAGGGCTACCAAAAACCCACTCTTCAACGAAGTAAGGGTGGGTAGTTTATCCTACTTAGTAAATTTAATCCAAAATCAAAAATCTAAAATCGCATGACTCATGCTACTGATATCGCTACTTTAGCCCGTTGGATGGCAGCTGACTTTAGCAACCAACAGCAAGCTTTTGAAAATCCCCCGATGTACGCCCACATCAGAGTCTGCATGCGTCCTCTGCCCAAGTCAGTGATCAATGGTACTAGTTTATTTCTGGAGCAAGCCTATGACTACATGCTCAATAGACCCTACCGATTGCGAGTTTTGAATATAGTAGAAGTAGGTAATACTCTCGAAATCGAAAACTACAAAGTTAAAGAAGAAGAGCAATTATACGGTGCAGCTCGCAAACCTGAACGCTTGCAATCACTCACAGAGGGACAGTTAGAGAAACTTCCTGGCTGCACCTTCAAGATTACATGGACTGGTCATAGCTTCAAAGCAGAGGTTGAACCTGGCAAGGGTTGCATGGTAGTTCGTAATGGCAAAGAAACCTATCTCGATAGTTCTTTTGAAGTCGATGAACAGCAATTAATAAGTCTTGATAGAGGCAGAGATCCAAGCACAGATGAACTGGTTTGGGGTTCAATTGCAGGAGCGTTTCACTTTGTACGATGGGAAAGTTTTGCTCATGAAGTTCGGGTTTAATAGTAAAAACCATTAAGTTTTTGTTGAAGGCAAGGAAATCATGAGCATTACATCCCAGAAAATGACCCTTGAGGAGTATCTCAATTTTGATGATGGGACAGATACCTACTATGAATTGGTAAATGGAGAAAGGGTGGTTATGCCTCCAGAGAGTGAACTCAATAGACGGATTGCCACCTTCTTATTTGCCTATTTTCTACAACAGGGAATTAGTTTCTATCGCTTGACGATGAAGACTGAAATCGTGGTCAGTGGTTCACGAGCAACGACGCGCTTACCAGATTTGATGGTACTTTCTGAGGAACTAGCAACGGCATTAGAGGGTGCAAATCGGTCTACGGTGATAGCAGATATGCCGCCACCGATGTTAGTGGTTGAGGTAGTGAGTCCAAATCAAGAGAAGCGAGATTACCGCTACAAACGTTCTGAGTATGCAGCACGAGGCATTACAGAATATTGGATTGTTGACCCGATGCAACAAATAATTACGGTACTTGAATGGGTTGAAGGACTGTATGAGGAGCAAGTTTTTCAGGGTAATGAACAGATTATTTCACCGATGCTGCCATATTTAGAATTAACGAGTGAGATGGTGTTCAATGCTAGAAGATGATATTGAGAGTTCCTAATATTGACTACTTGCCATTATGGGGATTTTATGTTGGCATTTACCTATTACCTATTACCTATTACCTATTACCTATTACTTAAAAACAGCCCCAATGAGCAATGAACCATGAACCATAAACCATGAACATAATCATTTGCCCTGGCATCCATAAACCAGAGCTAACGCGGGACTTTTTAGAGGCTTTGCAGAGCAACAATAGCCTAAATTTATCTAATTACTGGACTCAAAAAATTTTAGTCTTTCCTACTCAGAACTACCCTGCTTATTCTGCTGTGCATATTTTAGAGTTCTTACAGCATTATTCTATTTCTGTACAGACGCCACTAGTTTTTATTAGTTTTAGTGCTGGTGTTGTCGGTGCTATTGGCGCTGCTTGGGGATGGCAATTACTAGGAGGAAAAGTAAAAGCATTGATTGCTATTGATGGTTGGGGTGTCCCTTTAGCTGGTGATTTTCCAATTCATCGGCTTAGTCACGATTACTTTACTCATTGGAGTTCAGCACTATTAGGTGCTGGAGAAGATAGTTTCTATGCTGAGCCAGCCATTGAGCATTTGGACTTGTGGCAAAAGCCTAATCTTTTTCAAGGATGGTGGGTTTATCCTGCTGTGGAGGAGGTGCCGGAAAGAAGAATTTTTACAACTGCCGCTGAGTTCATTATTAACTTATTGCAACGTTATACTATTTCTCTAAATTCTTGAATATACTATCCTAACTTGGGCAAAGCAATTGCCTGAACCAATCGTCATTCAACCACAAGTAGGTGAATTTATACTGATCAATACTCTTAGACCTCACGCTACTCAGGGTTTTGAACAAGAATATGACTTTTTGTCAATCGGAAAGCTCTAATGTAGACGGATGACGGTGGTAATTTTAGGACTTAGATTAGAGCATTGCTTTTTGTCCCATTTGTAGCATGAAGCTTAATCAACTCCAAACCTATCTATCCGCTTGGCTGAAGAGACGCCGCCATCAGAAAGTTACACTAATTGCACATAAACTCTATCAGAATCGCTTACTTCTGGGAAAATCAGGGAGTGAGATAGGCGATTGGCAGATGGCGGAGCGAATTAACAAAAATATTTTTAAGTTGTATTTTTTCAAGTTTAATCAACCTTTTATTAGCATAGAAAAAAAGGTTTTAGAGCCCATTCTGGATTACCTTAAAAGATTGGCATTGTTAGAAATTTTAGGGTTAATGGGTAATGTGTCCCTAATTATCGGTGTTATTGTCTTTGTTAGTGGTGAAAAGCAGAGACGAAACGCTGAAATTTATCAGGCATGGCAAGTCATTACCGCTGCTTATAACCAAAGTGGCAGTGGCGGCAGAAAAGAAGCTCTGGAATTCCTAAACTCAGAGCCAAGGCGTATTCCCTGGTTTTGGATGACATGGGAGAGACAAAGCTTACGAGGTTTAGAGGCTCCAAAGGCTTATTTGAAAGAAATCCAACTCCCTGAAGCTGATTTATTACAAGCCGATTTACAGCAAGCTAATTTATTACAAGCTAATTTACAGCAAGCTCTTTTATGGCAAGCTAATTTACAGCAAGCAGTTTTAATTGGAGCCAATTTACAGGAAGCTAACTTATCACGAGCCAATTTACAGGAAGCTTTTTTATGGCAAGCCGATTTACAGGAAGCTAACTTATCACGAGCTAATTTACAGGAAGCTTTTTTATGGCAAGCCGATTTACAGGAAGCTAATTTATCTGATACTGATTTACGTCAAGCATTTTATTCAGACGAAACAACATCACAAGCCGCTTGTGGAGCAGTTTTCCTTTCCTATCCTTGTCCCACCAAATTCCCTGAAGGATTCAATCCGAAAGCAGCTGGGATGAAGTTAATCAAGGAGGTGGAAGATCTACCCGAAAGATACAGGTAACTAGGATTGCAATTTTGTATCAGACATAAGCAAGGCTATAGTTAATTGATATTAAACATTGGATTGGTCTAAACCATGGAAGAAGCACGAAACTATCACATGTCCTCAAAAGAATTCCGTGATTGGGGATATAAAACCATAGATTGGATTGCTGAGTATCTAGAAAAGGTGGAACAGTTCCCAGTTTTGTCTCAAGTTAAACCAGGGGAAATTAGAGCCAAACTGCCAGATACTCCTCCTCAACAGGGAGAGTCTTTTGAGACTATTTTGAAAGATCTAGACAAGATTATCGTACCAGGACTTACCCATTGGCAGTCCCCCAACTTTTTTGCCTTCTTTCCTGGTAATATTTCTGCGCCCTCTATTTTGGGAGAATTAATTAGTGCCGGATTAGGTGTGCAAGGAATGCTGTGGGCAACTTCTCCAGCTTGCACAGAGTTAGAAACCCATGTTGTTGACTGGTTGGTAGAGATGCTAGGTTTACCAAAACAGTTTCACTCCTCTGGTAGGGGAGGAGGTGTAATTCAAGACTCAGCTAGTAGTGCTACCCTTGTGGCTTTATTAGCTGCTAGAGAAAGAGCAACAGCTGATATTAGTCAACTGGTAGCTTATACCTCCACTCAGGCACATTCGGCGGTTGAAAAAGGAGTTAAAATTGCCGGAATTAGTCTTGATAACCTACGCTTTATTGAAGTGGATGATAGTTATGCCATGTCTCCAGAAGCACTTAAGCAGTGCATCGTAGCTGATATCAATGCTGGCTTGACTCCTTTCTACATTGCAGCTACTGTTGGTACCACTTCCTCCAATGCTATTGACCCCATCGAACAGTTGGGAGCGATCGCAAAAGAGTATAAGATCTGGTTGCACGTAGATGGAGCCATGAGCGGGACTGCTGCTATTTGTCCTGAGTTTCGTTGGATCCACCAAGGACTAGAACTAGCTGATAGCTATTGTTTCAATCCTCATAAGTGGATGATGACTAATTTTGATTGTAGTTGTTTTTATGTTCAAGATAGCTCCCAACTGATTCATGCCCTTTCGATTATGCCGGAATTCCTGAAAAATCAAGCCACGGAATCGGGTAAAGTTATTGATTATCGAGATTGGCAAATTCCTCTAGGACGAAGATTCAGAAGCCTAAAACTCTGGTTCGTGATTCGGCATTATGGCATTGAAGGTTTACAGCACTATGTCCGTAAGCACGTAGCCTTAGCCCAAGAGTTTGCTAATTGGGTAGAATCTGATCCAGATTTTGAGCTAGTTGTCAACCCACCACTTAACCTAGTTTGCTTTCGTCACCAAGGTTCTGACCAAATTAATCAGGCAATCCTCGATACTCTCAACGCTTCTGGTAAACTCTATCTCACTTCAACTAAGCTGGGGCAAAAGCTAACTCTGCGTATGTCCATCGGACAAGCAACTACTGAGAGGGTTAATATTGAACAAGCTTGGCAGTTAATTCGCAAAGCAGCAAATTGCTCAGAGTAGTCGAAGTTTCCATTCAGTTTACGAAAAATTCCACAGACACTTGACAAGTTTTATCTTTAGTTGTTCAATAATCCCTGTTGTCAGCAAATTACACGGAGACACAGGGTCATGGCTGAACAAGTTACAACTATTGAAGAGTTTACCGCTCTCATCACTGAATGGTACAACACTGACGACAGAGGTTTTAAAACCTATTTTGACGCCTCACTAGAAAATGTCAAACCAGTTCCAGATGCCACCGATGAAGAGCTACAGGATGGGCTCAATCCAGACCATCCATACTATGATTGGACAGGCAAAACAATAACTGATCTATGCACATTCTTTGAAGCATGGTATGCATGGATGCCAGACGTAGCAACTGGATTAAATTTCATCCAAAAGTTTAGCTGGCTCTATTACAAAAATGAATACGGCTTAGCCTTTGTTACCAAAGGTGCTGGCTATGAAATGACCAAACAATTTGTATTTTTGCGTGGTGCATACTTTGATTCTACAGAGAGTACAAGTAAGATTGATGATTGGATCACGCAACTTGGCGGTATAGATGAGGTAATGAAGGACTACATCATACCAGAGCCTACCAACACAGATACTTATGGCTTTGCAAGTTTTAATGAATTTTTTGCTCGGGTTCTACAACCAGGGGCAAGGCCTATTGCTTCACCAGAGGAAGATTCTGTTGCTGTCGCCCCGACAGATAGTCTCATCAATATGATTGTTGACGACTTGACATTAGAAACCAAGATACCTGTCAAAACGACATACTTGAATGTCATGCAACTTTTGAATAACTCAGAGTATGCCGCCAGGTTTGACAAAGGCACTGCTGTTTCTTGTATTCTCATGCCCGATACCTATCACCATTACCACGCTCCTGTAGCTGGTACGGTTATAGAATCTAATGAAAATGTCGAGGGTCAGTATTTTGGCATCAGTGATTTTCCAGGTTTGATCAATGACGACAATGTTGGTTATGGCTATAACTACAGTGTCTTTGAAGATTTTCGTCGGGGCTATTTAATTATAGACACGACAAAATACGGTCTGGTCGCATTGATACCAGTAGGATTGAATACTATTTCCTCAGTGATATTTGAGGATAAGTTCAAAAACCTCCCCTCTGGTAGTTCTGTTGCTATTACTAAGGGGGAAAGGGTAGGGAAATTTCTGTATGGCGGTTCGTTAAATATTCTTTTGTTCCAAGAAGGTTGTTTCCCCGCACAAAATATCCCTCAAGGACAGCAAATTGGATTATTGTTTGAACCTGAGTCACCAGCAGCCAAAGTGAGATTAACCAGAGTCAAAAACAATCGTTTCTACAATCGGATCGCTTATTTAGCCAAATAAGTATCCAGAAAATCCATCGACAAGCTCCAAGAGTTACCGTCAATTTGGAGCTTGTCCATACTGTCAGAATTAATCATTGACATAGCCGATTTGACGATGAGTAAGTCTTTATCTATTTCCCCCCACTTTTTAATCAAATAAAAAAGCGCCCCCCTGAAAGGAGAGCGCCTATTCTAATTTGAAAGAGGTTAAATGTGATTTATTAACCGTTGATTACAGGAGCAGTTAAAGCCACAGGAGTTGCTTCACCAGCAGCCAAGTCTAGGGGGAAGTTGTGAGCATTACGCTCGTGCATTACTTCAAAACCTAGGTTAGCGCGGTTGAGTACATCTGCCCAAGTTCCGATTACACGACCTTGAGAATCAATTACAGACTGGTTAAAGTTGAAACCATTGAGGTTGAAAGCCATGGTAGAAATACCTAGGGCAGTGAACCAGATTCCAATTACAGGCCATGCACCTAAGAAGAAGTGCAGAGCGCGGCTGTTGTTGAAGGAAGCGTATTGGAAGATTAAACGACCGAAGTAACCGTGAGCGGCAACGATGTTGTAGGTTTCTTCTTCTTGACCGAATTTATAACCGTAGTTTTGAGATTCGCTCTCGGTGGTTTCACGCACCAAAGAAGAAGTTACCAAAGAACCATGCATCGCACTGAACAAAGAACCGCCGAAGACACCAGCTACTCCCAACATGTGGAAGGGGTGCATCAGGATGTTGTGCTCAG
>JAAHGS010000257.1 GCA_010692645.1 Symploca sp. SIO2E9 | reverse complement strand
CCGAGATTTTCCTATTAAGTGCAAGGATTTTGAGCCATTGGATGCTATAACAAAGCACTTGAAAGGGTCAAAAAAGGCTCAAAACCATTGTTTGGTATGCATTCTATATTAATTTAGCAAGCCCTACTTAGAAATGTCAGATGTGGGTTATTATAAGATTCGCCATTGGCGTTAGGGACTTCCAAATAAAAAAATATCCCATCGAGCAGGGGGGAGATGGGGAGAAGAATCCTTACGTCTTGTTTCTAAGTCAATTGGATAATTTATTTCTTGGAGTTCCCTTAAATCACACTCAGGAACCTAAATGACTACAGAGAAAGAACAATTAGCAGTGACCAATGATTCCTCAGAATTGGCTAATTCGACCCCAGAAGAATTAAAAACAGGAGAGTCAACTACTGAGCCTCCTAAATTGACTAACAAGGGGTCTAGTTTCTGGGCACAAGCACGAGAAAACCTACAAATAATTGCGATCGCCCTTGCCATAGCACTTTTTATTAGAGCATTTGTCGCAGAACCCCGCTACATACCCTCGAATTCGATGATACCAACTTTGGAAGTTGGCGATCGCTTAGTTGTTGAAAAAATCTCCTACCTGTTTCGACCACCTTCTACTGGCGAAATAATTGTCTTCAATCCGCCACCACAACTGCAAATACAAGGTTACGCCAAAGACCAAGCCTTTATCAAACGGACAATTGCTACACCTGGTCAAATCGTTGAAGTTAAAGGCGAAAAAGTTTACTTGAATAGTGTCCCAATAACAGAAGACTACATTGCAGAGCCACCAGCATATCAAATGCTACCGGCACGGGTCCCTAAAGACCAACTGTTTGTCATGGGAGATAATCGCAACAACAGCAATGATTCCCACATGTGGGGTTTTTTACCTAAACAAAATGTTATCGGTCATGCCTTTTTCCGTTTTTGGCCTTTGAGTCGCATTGGTCGTGTTTAAGGATCATCTGAAATAGCCACGATTTTGACACTCCCCGACCTGAAGGTACGGGGATTCTTGGGCTGGTCTTGCCAAACTACTAGCTTCAAAGAACTAGCTTTTGGTCTTACAGAGCATACTTGAGCCTTTCAACTCACTCTGATAGCTTAAATTCCTGTGTGTCCCACAGTATTGATGTATCGAGATTTATCGAATTCTCGCCTAACGATTCCCACATTTATACAAGATCTAGGATTTATACTACCAGGGCTCCGGATCAGGAATAGTCCGCTTGGCCTACTTCGTCTTAATGTGTGCGCTTTACCGCTAATATTATTCTAGCTTTCAATCTCATTATTTATCAAGATTATTCTCATAAAAAGCCGTCAAGCGAAGGACGGGGCTTGAATCCCATATTTTTGATCAAAAATCCTGATCTGCTTTGGGGCTGCTTGCCGGACAAGCTAAAATCGCAGATAGTACATGAGTTGAGAGATAAACTGAGGCTTAAGACCTAGGCGGCACTGGAAATCAGCCAGATTACGGTAATTACCATAATCAAGTCGGTTTTGCAAGATTTTCCGAGCCAGAAACAAATCAACTGCTGGGATTGTTGATAACTGTTCTACCGAAGCAGTATTGGGATTTAGTGTTTGAGGTGCTAAGCCACTTTCAGCATCGTAGTAACAGAAACTGAGAATTGGTTGCCAAGGTATAATACGCTTTACCGGCAAACCCAGAGCAGCTGCCAAGTCTTCGATACAACAAAACTGAACGCCATTGCTGCTGAGTTGGGCTAGGGAACGTGCTTGATGAATTGATATTCCCGGCAGTCTGAGCCAATCGTCAACACTAGCTTGATTAACATCAATTTTAATACCCAGTTCGGCAGCTATTTCAATTTCTTGAAGTGATTGCAGGCGGTAGTAAGGGTCACGATTCAGCCTGGCTCTAATTGATTGTTGATTTGGGTTTAGTCTGGTTGTATCTGCAAGCCAGTCAAACATAGGCATCGACCTTAAGCAATGTGGTCAAGTAGTTGGCGGCGCTTTTGCTCAAATTCATACTCAGATACCAACCCCTCCTGACGGAGGTTATCTAGCTGTCGCAAGGCATCGGCAACTTCTCCCACTTTAGCAGGGTCAACTGCAGTTGGCTGAGTCGATGCCGGTGAGGTTACTCTAATCGCACCCCCATTAAAATTTCGATCAAATTCATCCTGATTTTGTCCCAAATACCAGACCAATTCAATAGCGCTAGCAATTCTGGGAATAGGAGTCCAAGAAAGAAGCAAATAGGCCACCCCCCACAAAGGTTGCCCCAAATAGAATTTGTGGAATCCAGAAACTGGCAAAATTGTTCCCATAAACGCTATCAAGGCAGCGACTTTCCGGCTTTTCGGCTTACTCAACATACTTGCTCTTAAGTTGACCAAGGACGCCCTATTATACAAAAATCCCCCCACACTCCCCAGCTTTCCCACACCTCCCTATCCCTCATCCTCTTCCCCATGCCCAGATTAATACGGAAAACCGAATCTTGTGCCAGCTCAACACTGCACTAGAATGGTACTAGCAACAGCAGTACCACGAACGTGGTTGAGACATAAGAGTGATGGGGTTTTTTGATTCAGAAATTGTTCAACAAGAAGCCAAGCAGCTGTTTGAAGATTACCAATCCCTAATCCAATTAGGGAATAGCTACGGCAAATTTGACCTCGAAGGGAAAAAGATCTTTATCGACCAGATGGAATCGATTATGGAACGCTATCGCATTTTCATGAAGCGTTTCGAGTTATCTGATGACTTCATGGCCCAGATGACAGTTGAGCAGTTAAATACACAGCTTGGTCAGTTTGGTATTACTCCTCAACAGATGTTCGAGCAAATGAACACCACCCTGGAGCGGATGAAGTCAGAACTCGAAAAGCAACTTTAGGGTTGACTAATCAGCTCTTGACTAGGTTTAACTACTCCAAGGACTCCCAATCTAAGGACGCTTAAACTTAGAAGATGGTTCAAAATATCGCACTGGCTCATTCTTGAGTGCTTCAAGCATGAAAGTGCGCCAGACTGGTGCGGCATACTTACCACCTGTTGCCCCTCTTCCTAAAGGTCTATTGTTATCATTGCCAATCCAAACAGCAGTTGACAACTGCGGCACATGCCCCACAAACCAGACATCTCTTTCTGAGTCAGTTGTACCAGTCTTACCTGCTGCCTGTCTTCCGATTTGCGCTTCTTTACCAGTACCGCTAGTAATCACACTACGCAGCACACCGTTAAGAGACGCCACAGCCCATTGGTTAAGTACCAGCTTTGGTTGAGGCGTATTGTCTAAGAGCACATTACCGTCGCTATCAGTAACCCTGACAATAATCGTCGTATCAGAATGCCAACCATTATTAGCAAAAGTGGCATAGGCTCCAGCCATTTCCAAAGGCGTTACCCCAATTGAACCCAAAGGCAAAGAAGTTACTGGCTTTAAAGGACTCTTAATCCCCAGAGTACGGAGTACTTTAATAACCTTATCGAGTCCAACAGCTCTACCAATCTTTACTGCAGGCACATTGCGAGAGAAAATTAGTGCCGTGCGGATATTCATCGCACCAGAGTAACCGCCGCCGTAGTTTTTAGGAGAGTAATAACCGTTACCATCACGGTAACGAACCGGGGTGTCGTAGATAGTGGATGAGGGCCCATACTTGCCACTGGCAAAAGCAGTGTAGTACACAAAAGGCTTAAAAGATGAGCCTGGTTGACGCCTCGATTGAATCGCACGGTTGAACTGGCTCTTTTCGTAGTTAACACCTCCTACTAGAGCCTTGACAAAATGCGTCCTCGGATCAACAGCTGCCAGTGCGACTTGGTCAGCGTAAAGCCCACGGCGACGTAGATTACGATGGGCGCGAGCCACAACAGCTTCTGATCTCTTTTGGAAATTGTACTCAATTGTAGTCTGGACTCGCATGCCTCCTTTAACTACAGCATCTGGTCCAAATCGCTCATTTAACTCAGCGATTACTGCTTCTGTAATGTAAGGTAGTTCACTGGTTCGCCAAGAAGTACTTTTACCAACTAATAGCGGTTGCTGGAGTGCTTCTTTCTCTTCAGCTGCCGTAATCCATCCCAATTCTCGCATGCGTGTGAGAACCTGAGCTTGGCGCTGTTTGGAAAACTGATAGTTAACGAAAGGACTATATGCTTCTGGAGACTGAATTAGTCCTGCCAACATTGATGACTCAGCTAAGTTAAGCTCGGCAGCAGACTTAGCAAAGTAGCTTTCGGAGGCAGTTTCGATGCCATAATTATTGTGACCCCAATAAATTTGATTGAGGTACATTTCCAGAATCTGGTCTTTGTTGAAAATTTGCTCAACTCGAATTGAGAGTACCGCCTCAGCAATTTTGCGGGCCCAACTGCGCTCAGGTGAGAGAAACAGATTTCTCACTAACTGCATTGTCAGGGTTGAACCGCCTTGAACAACTGAGCCTTCCTCCCAGTTGGCGAGGAAAGCTCGACCAACACTATTAGGGTTAATCCCTTGGTGCAGATAGAATTGCTTATCTTCAATGGCAATTACTGCTCGCTTGAGATACGGACTAATTTCTTCTAATTTGACGACTTCGCGATTAGCTTCTCCGTGGAGACTAGCAAGGAGCTTGCCCTTGACATCATAGATATAGGTGGTTTCTGTAGGTACATAGCCCCTGAGAACCCTAACATCTGGAAGGTTACGGAAGCTAGTCGCTAAACCAACTAGTCCCCCAGCAACAATTGAGCTAGTTAGCATAGTGATACCGAGTACGGTTCCCCCTGCTACCTGAGCCACTCCTTTGAAAAAATTAAAAACTGGTGATGCCCCACTTTTTTGCTCTGGTTTTTGTTGAATTGTGCTAGAAGACACAGTGATTTAACTTCCTCACTCAAAAACAAGACTGAATGCACTTGGTTTAGTAACTTCTTAACTGGACTTTCTCTATGATGATTACAGAAACTTTTACTAGAGGTCAGGATTAAGGTTAATCTGGTCTTGGTCAGTAAAGATTAAAGGTAGTAATCGATATTTTGGCACTTTTTTCCAAAAATGTTACGCTTGCAGACTGGGAAGAGTAGCTAAAAAAGCTTCCCTTGCTCCCAAGAGTACACCCCGATAGTCAATCACTAAAAACGTCCCAGACGTATGTCAAACTCTCAATCGGCAATGGACAACAGAGCCTTAGCAACTTCTGAGCAGCTTGCTTGGCTCTATCGAGGTGTCAGCGAAATTTTTCCAAACCAACCAAGCTCCCAAGAAGTAAGTGAAAACCTTGCTCAAAAGTTATGGCAAGCGGATCGCCCTTTGCGGGTCAAATTGGGTATTGACCCCACTGGAGCAGATATTCACCTTGGTCATAGTATCCCAGTCAGAAAGCTACGTGCCTTTCAAGATGCTGGTCATCAGGCGGTTTTAATTATTGGAGATTTTACCGCTAGAATTGGTGACCCTTCGGGAAAATCTGAAGTGCGCCGCCAGCTGACACTAGAGCAAGTACAGCAAAATGCTCAAACCTATTTGGAGCAAGTACGCCCAATTCTGGATTTTGAAACACCGGGACGTTTGGAAATTCGCTATAACTCTGAATGGCTAGAAAAGCTAGATTTAGCCAAAATTCTAGAGTTATTAGCCACCATGACTGTAGGGCAAATGCTGGCAAAGGAAGGGTTTGCTGAACGCTACAAACAGGAAAATCCCATTTACCTCCACGAGTTTTTCTACCCTCTGATGCAGGGTTATGACTCGGTGGCGGTAGAAGCTGATGTTGAGTTAGGGGGTACTGACCAAAAATTTAATATTGCCGTGGGACGAGATTTACAGCGGCATTTTGGTCAAACACCACAGTTTGGGTTACTAATGCCAATTTTGATTGGAACTGATGGCGTGCAGAAAATGTCGAAGTCCCTAGGTAACTATGTAGGACTCAAAGAAGATGCTCTCTCGATGTACTCCAAACTAGAAAAAACGCCAGACCTACTCTTGGAGCAATATTATGAATTGCTGACAAATTTGTCCTTGGAGCAACTGCCAGACAATCCACGCGATCGCCAAAAGTTACTAGCTCTGGATATTGTTACCCAGTATCATGGTGAGGCGGCAGCCAAAGCAGCCCAACAAACAGCGATGGAACTAGTTTTAGCAAAAAATGCTGCCACCGCCGATAGTGTACCGGAATTTTCCTTGCAGTCGGTTAAATTTCCTGCTCCCTTGTTCTATCTGCTCAGTGCCAGTGGTTTATGTGCAACTAGTTCTGAAGCCAAGCGACAGATTAAGGGGGGAGCAGTGCGATTAGATGGTGAACGCATTTCCGAAGCTAGCCTCAGCTTTGATACTCCTAGTGCTTTAGAAGGTAAAGTTTTACAAGTCGGGAAAAAGAAATTTGTCCGTTTGACGAGCTGATTATAAGAGAGGGGGAGAGGGGGAGAGGGGGAGAGGGGGAGACAGTTTAAAGAATTATCGTATGGTCGCAGTACCCTCGCGGAAATCTCGATGGCACCAGAAAATATAGCGTTTCTCATAGCTATGAGGTACACAGGTTTTTTTACCTCTTCCCTGTTTCCTGCTCCCTGTTTCATGCTCCCTACTCCCTGCTCCCTGCTCCCTAAAACCCTGGACAAAAGTACTTCACCCAAATAAGAATTGCTATATAAGCTTTAAATGTACACTAGCTTAGAAGACCGGATAATCGTGCCTTTAGATGTTCCCACTGAGGCAGAAGCGATCGCTCTTGTGGAACAGTTGCCCCAAGTTAGTTTTTGGAAGGTTGGTCTGGAGCTATTTGTTAGTGCTGGTCCTAAGATTATTAAAACCTTAAAAAATCAGCAAAAGCGAATATTTCTCGACCTTAAATTTCACGACATCCCCAACACCGTAGCACGAGCAACAGGGGCAGCAGCAGCATATGGTGTAGATTTGCTAACAATTCATGCCGTAGCTGGGCGTAGCGCCCTCAAAGCTGCAGTTACAGCCGCAGAAGAAGGGGCAAAGGCAGCAGGATGTCAACCCCCAAAGTTAATGGGAATCACCCTACTGACTAGTCTGACATCGCGAGATTTAGCCTTTGACTTGAAAATTCCCCTGGAATTACCAGAATATGCCCTACAAATGGCACTACTTGCCCAAGATACTGGTTTAAATGGAGCTGTCTGCTCTCCCCAAGAAGTCCAGCAATTACGGCAAGTTTGCGGTGATGATTTTCTCCTAATTTGTCCAGGAGTCAGACCAAAATGGTCAGAAGTTGGTGATCAAAGGCGGGCAATGACTCCAGTTGAGGCTCTTAAAGCTGGTGCTGATTACCTAGTTATCGGACGACCTATTACCGCCGCTGCCGAACCAAGGGTAGCATGGGGGCGGATTTGTGAAGAATTAGCTGCTGGAAGTGCTTAAATTCAAATTCTGTGGACTGTTTCTATGTACCTGCTTAGGTTTGAGCATATTTGATATTGGGAAACTCCAACAAATAAATTATTCAATTAACTTAGAAACACGACCTAAAGATTCCTCTCCCTCTCTCCCCATCCCCCCATCTCCCCCTCTCCCCATCCCCCCCTCTCCCAGAGCCATCCCCCC
>JAAHGS010000256.1 GCA_010692645.1 Symploca sp. SIO2E9 | reverse complement strand
CCAATCATCTTTAAAGATCAACTTGAAACAATTGAATTGGGCATAGAAACTGCAATTTTAACCCCACTCCCCACTCCCCACTCCCCACTCCCCACTCCCCACTCCCTGCTCCCCACTCCCCACTCCCTACTCCAACTGATTAAGCAAACTACTCCCATTATCAAAGGACGTAAGCTCACACTCCTACAATGGAAGCTGTTGCAAGCTGTAATCAGTGGTACTCCAGTCTTCCGTAAGCAGCGTTCTGTAGAATTTCAGTGTGTTTCCTTAAACAATGGGAAATATCCTATCAAACCAACTCGTGCTAGTGTTCTAACTGAACTAAGACAAAGCCTATCTGCATTTGACTTACAACAAGAACACATTGGCAAAGAAATTCCCCCAGGTCCACAGCGAATTCGAGGAATTGCTGGCTCTGGTAAAACTGTAGTGCTATGTCAGAAAGCTGCCCACATGCACCTGAAGCACCCTGACTGGGATATTGCTTTGGTCTTTTTCAGCCGCAGCCTCTACCAGCCAATTATTGCTCAACTGGATAAGTGGCTACGTCGCTTCAGTGCTGAGGAGGTGGGATATGACCCAAAAAACTCAAAATTGCGTCCGCTCCATGCTTGGGGAGCTAAAAATCAACCAGGACTCTACAGTACTATCTGCAAGGCTACTGGTATCAAGCGTCTAACTGCAAATGACACACAAAGTAAACAACCGAACGAAGCTTTAGCAGAAGTATGCGCACACCTGCTCCATAATACGGTCGTCCCTACACTATATGATGCCATTCTCATTGACGAAGGTCAAGACTTAATAGTTGACGATCAACATAAATTTAAGGGCAAACAGCCTTTTTATTGGATGGCATACCAAGCTTTGCGAGCTGTTGACCATGCCCAGCCTCAACAACGGCGCATAATTTGGAGTTACGATGAAGCCCAAAGTTTGGAGAGTTTGAATATTCCTAATGCTAGCGAGTTATTTGGGGAAGAATTAGGGCATTTAGTCACAGGAGAATATAGCGGCGGCATTAAAAAGAGCGAAATTATGCCCCGTTGTTACCGCACCCCTAGTCCAATTCTGACAGCTGCTCATGGTATTGGCATGGGCTTACTACGTCGGGGAGGAATGCTCACTGGTATTACCCGCGCTGAGGATTGGCAGGCGATTGGTTATGAGGTGACAGTAAATTTTACTCCGCTTCAACAAATTACGATTAGACGACCAAAGGAAAATTCTCCTAATCTCATTCCCGAGCTTTGGCAAGGACAAGTCTTAGAATTTATCGCCTATCGCTCTCGTCAGGAAGAACTGAGTATCCTAGCTAAAAATATTCTTGGTAATCTCCGCCATGATGGTCTTAAGCCTAGTGGAGAGATTCTAGTAATTGTTTTAGGTTTAGGTGTAGAGGCGATGAAACTCGAAACTGCTGTGGCTGAGTTTTTGATCTGCCAAGGTATTGATATCTATATTCCCAGTACGGTTGATTGTAATATCCTCAAAACCGATAAAGAAAACTATAACCCTAACAGGTTTTGGTTTGAGGGGGGAGTAACTGTTTCTCGTATCCATCGCGCTAAGGGTAATGAGGCGGAGATGGTTTATGTGGTGGGTTTGGACAATGTGGCTAAGGATGAAAGCAATCTCCAGTTACGCAATCAGTTATTTGTGGCTTTAACTAGGGCAAAAGCTTGGGTAAAGCTTAGTGGTTTAGGTTCCTATCCTTTGTATGAGGAAATGTGGAGGGTAATACGCAGTGGGGATACTTTTACTTTTACCTTCCGGCAGCCACCGCAGCGAGAGATTAGTGTCACAGATGCGGGTGAATTATTGAAGCGCTATGACAAGGGGGGAAGAAATTTTCAGAATGCCGATTTGACTGGTGCTAAGTTGGCAGGGGCTGATTTACGCAATGCTAATTTAATTGGGGCGATTCTTAAGGGCGCTGATTTAAGAAATGCTCAGTTAAATGGAGCAAAGTTGGTAATTGCTGATTTGAGTAGTGCTGATTTGAGCAATGCTGATTTACGGAAAGCGAAGTTAGTGGGAGCTAATTTACAACAGGCGCGGTTGAATGGTGCTGATTTGAGTAGGGCAAAGTTGGCTAATGCTGATTTGAGTGGTGCTGATTTGAGTAGGGCGAATCTTGATAAGGCCGACTTGAGTTATGTCAATTGGGAAGGGGCAAAGATGCCAGATGGGAGTATTAAATAATATCGATTTCATGTATGTTTGCTACAGATGCTGATGACGCTCCAGACACTCCAGACGGGGAGATGCGGGGATTAATGTATAGCTGGCATTGAGGAAATTGGTATAAGAACTATTCATGGTTGATTATTCATGGGGAATTTATTTCACAACTGTCGAATACTAGCTGAATTAACAATTTACTGTTCATGGTTTATTGTTGATTGTTCATGGGAAAGTATTTCATAACTATCGAATACTAGCCCAATGAACCATGAACCAAAATTCTAATTCTCTGCCAAAAATTGCTGAAATTCTTTCAACGCTACACTTGAACCAGCTTTCCAGGCTCGCTCCACGTACTTAGGGATAAGCTGTTTTACATTAATATCTGGGAAAATGGAACTATTAGAACTTTCGGTATACTTTTGACCATCAAACAAGTGAATGTGGAGTGTCTCTCGACGATAAATCCAAAGTTCAGGAATAGCGATTGCTTGGTAGTCCTCAGCAGAAGTCAATGAGGTTAAGTCGATTTCGATTGCTAAATCCGGTGGTGGGCAAACTTCCAAATCAATACGCTCTTGTCCTAGAATTGCTTGACGGTTTTGAATGTAAAAGCAGCTATCGGGTTCTATTCCTTTAATTCCAAAACGCTTTAATGTAATTGGGTCAAAACTTTCCCAGTCTTGCTCTTGATAGCCTAGAAGGATTTTTACTAAATCAGCAAGGGTATCAGCCCTCTTGCCATGTCCAGGAAGCGGCGACATAATACGGATTTCCTGAGTATTAGCATCGAAACGGATTTTGATAGCGGATTTATCTCTACGGCTCTCAAGTAACTCTTCGTAGTCTGCCCAGGTTTGATAACGTAGGATCACTTCTCCACCTGGTGGTAAGTCGATAGTTTCCTTACTGACACTTAGAAGCATTGTTATGATTGAGCAAAGTATATTGAAGTATCTTGAAACTAAATCTCCCCATCTCCCCATCTCCCCATCTCCCCATCTCCCCATCTCCCCCTCTCCCCATCTCCCCCTCTCCCCTTAAAATGCTCCCTAGCTTACCTAACCTCGATCCATTAATTCAGGCAATTACCTCTATCACTGGTATGACAGCTCCTTTTCTGAAAAAGCCAATGGAGCGTCAAGAGTGTGTGATTAAGATACTAAGGAAGTTGAATTTAGATCCGGAGCATCCCCCTGGTGATTTTACTGGAGTTTATAAGTATGCTCTAGTGCATTACGGCGTTGGTAAGCCTCAAGCCATCCTCCAATTATTCCGGCAAGCAGAAATTCAACAGGCTTTTCGCCAAGCTTTTGAGCAAGATGAACCCTCTATACTTTTACAAGATAGCGATCGCTTTATTGAGGAATATGCTATCGGCGATGAAATTAAACAACAGGGAATTGATTGGCGTCGAGAGTTAGCTGAGTATAGTGAGCAATTTCGTAGGATCACAGCTCTTACTCGAACACCAAGTGAAGTTAGACGAGATCAAAATATAGAGGATTTACAGCAAGGTATCGGTAAGCTTCACAAACAGCTCGAAGGTTTACCAAAAAGACTTACTGAAGTCTTACAGGAAGATTATCCAGCGCTATCAGCTGCTGACTCAGGGCAAGAAAGATGCAAGGTTGAGAGTTTAGCTGAGTCTATGAAGGCTTGGCTAGAAACCCTGGGTTATCCTTTCGAGTCCTATCAGTTTTGGAGCGAGGAATATTTTGAGTGGATTATCAATATTCCAGGGCGCAGAGGATATGACCGTATTTTAGTGAGGGGGATTGAGGGGGAAGCAGGAATTAGGGATGTGGAAGCTTTGCGTCAGTCGGTTGATGGGCAGAAAACTGATGAAGGATGGCTTGTAGCTGCTAGGAGATTTAGTGCTGCTGCCCGTGAATTGTTGGCAAGGCGGGAAAATCGAGATTTGTTTGGTTATACCTTTGACGAATTACTGGATGAGACGGCTAACTTTGATGCCTATTGCCAATGGTTAGAAGCAGAAGTTGAGCTTCGGGGAATTGAGCAAAAGTATATACCTCTGGCTTGTAGTAAGGAAGAAATTGAGCCAGTGAGTGGGCGGAGAATGGGAGTTAGTCGCTATGAGGAGATTGATGACTATGTTGATCTTTGGTTAGATGACCCTACTAAACAGCATCTCTCAATACTGGGTGAATTTGGTACTGGTAAGACTTGGTTTGCACTACACTATGCCTGGAGTAATTTACAGAATTATCGTCAAGCTAAACAGAAAGGGATTAAGCGTCCTCGTTTACCTTTGGTAATTCCTCTACGGGACTATGCTAAAGCTGTAAGTATCGAGTCTTTATTTTCCGAGTTCTTTTTCCGGAAGCACAAAATTGGACTACCTCATTATTCGGTATTTGAGCAACTTAACCGTATGGGTAAGCTGTTGCTCATTTTCGATGGCTTTGATGAGATGGCAGCTAGAGTCAATCGTCAGCAGATGATCGATAATTTCTGGGAGTTGGCAAGGGTAGTAGTGCCAGGGGCGAAAGCGATTCTGACTTGTCGCACAGAGCATTTTCCGGAAGCTAAGGAAGGACGTTCCTTACTCAAGGCTGAGTTAAAAGCTTCTACAGCTAATCTCACTGGTGAGCCGCCCCAGTTTGAAGTACTGGAATTGGAGAAGTTTAATGACCAGCAAATTCGTCAGGTATTCTCTTTTAGCGCCTCAGCGACAACAGTAGAAAAAGTCATGGGCAATCCTCAACTCTTGGATTTAGCACGTCGCCCAGTGATGAGTGATTTAATTATCGAGGCTTTACCAGAGATTGAGGCTGGTAAACCAATTGATATGTCTAGGATTTATCTCTATGCAGTGCGCCACAAGATGGAGAGAGATATCAAAGCTGAACGTACTTTTACTTCTTTGGCAGATAAGCTCTATTTTTCGTGTGAGTTAGCTTGGGAAATGCTCTCCACCAATCACCCTAAATCCCTCTCCCAAGCCTGGGAGAGGGACTTTCAACAATTGCTCCCCTGCTCTCAAGGTTGGGAGAAGGAGCTGGGGGATGAGGGCAGTTTATTATCTGCTTTCCAAAACTCACTTTTAGAAGTTTTAGAAGGAACAAAGGGAAAAACAGAAGAAGAGGTTGGTTATGTTGGGGGGAATGCCGCAACGTTGTTAGTAAAGGTTGCACCAACTGCCCTAGAAAGGAGAAATCTCTCTGCTGCTGTACTCAAGGGAGCTAATTTGACTAATGCCAGTCTACGGCAAGTCAATTTTACTCAGGCAAATTTAGCTGATTGTGTGTTTACTAAAATCTTGAGTAGTGTTTACTCATTGGTATTTAGCCCTAATGGCAAGTTGTTGGCTGGTGGTGATTTTAGTGGTGTAATTCACTTGTGGGAAGCTGCTAATGGTAGGGAAATTTTGACTTGTATAGGGCATCAGGCTAGTGTAAGCTCAGTAGCTTGGAGTAGTGATGGTCAAACCCTTGCCAGTGGCAGTGATGACAAGACAATCAAGCTGTGGGATGTCAAACAAGGAACTTGTCTGCTGACTCTCGAGGGGCATCAGGATTGGGTACACTCAGTAGCTTGGAGTAGTGATGGTCAAACCCTTGCCAGTGGCAGTGATGACAAGACAATCAAGCTGTGGGATGTCAAACAAGGAACTTGTCTGCTGACTCTCGAGGGGCATCAGGATTGGGTACACTCAGTAGCTTGGAGTAGTGATGGTCAAACCCTTGCCAGTGGCAGTGATGACAAGACAATCAAGCTGTGGGATGTCAAACAAGGAACTTGTCTGCTGACTCTCGAGGGGCATCAGGATTGGGTAAGCTCAGTAGCTTGGAGTAGTGATGGTCAAACCCTTGCCAGTGGCTGTGAGGACAAGACAATCAAGCTGTGGGATGTCAAAGAAGGAACTTGTCTGCTGACTCTCGAGGGGCATCAGGCTGGTGTAAACTCAGTAGCTTGGAGTAGTGATGGTCAAACCCTTGCCAGTGGCTGTGAGGACAAGACAATCAAGCTGTGGGATGTCAAAGAAGGAACTTGTCTGCTGACTCTCGAGGGGCATCAGGCTAGTGTAAACTCAGTAGCTTGGAGTGGTGATGGTCAAACCCTTGCCAGTGGCAGTGATGACAAGACAATCAAGCTGTGGGATGTCAAAGAAGGAACTTGTCTGCTGACTCTCGAGGGGCATCAGGGTTGGGTAAGGTCAGTAGCTTGGAGTGGTGATGGTCAAACCCTTGCCAGTGGCAGTAATGACAAGACAATTAAGCTGTGGGATGTCAAAAAAGGCTCTTGTGTGCTGACTCTCGAGGGGCATCAGGCTAGTGTAGGCTCAGTAGCTTGGAGTGGTGATGGTCAAACCCTTGCCAGTGGCAGTAGTGACAAGACAATCAAGCTGTGGGATGTCAAAGAAGGAACTTGTCTGCTGACTCTCGAGGGGCATCAGTCTTTGGTAAGGTCAGTAGCTTGGAGTGGTGATGGTCAAACCCTTGCCAGTGGCAGTAATGACAAGACAATTAAGCTGTGGGATGTCAAAAAAGGCTCTTGTGTGCTGACTCTCGAGGGGCATCAGTCTTTGGTAAGGTCAGTAGCTTGGAGTGGTGATGGTCAAACCCTTGCCAGTGGCAGTAATAACAAGACAATTAAGCTGTGGGATGTCAAACAAGGAACTTGTCTGCTGACTCTCGAGGGGCATCAGGCTAGTGTAGGCTCAGTAGCTTGGAGTGGTGATGGTCAAACCCTTGCCAGTGGCAGTAATGACAAGACAATCAAGCTGTGGGATGTCAAACAAGGAACTTGTCTGCTGACTCTCGAGGGGCATCAGGCTAGTGTAGGCTCAGTAGCTTGGAGTGGTGATGGTCAAACCCTTGCCAGTGGCAGTAATGACAAGACAATTAAGCTGTGGGATGTCAAACAAGGAACTTGTCTGCTGACTCTCGAGGGGCATCAGGGTTGGGTAAGGTCAGTAGCTTGGAGTGATGATAGTCAAACCCTTGCTAGTGGCAGTCATGACGAGACAATCAAACTTTGGGATGTCAAGACAGGGGAGTGTTTAAAAACCTTGAGTAACAAGCCCTATGCTGAGATGAAGATTACAGGCGCTACAGGTTTAACCCCAGCTCAGAAAGCTGCACTTAAAGGTTTAGGAGCACTAGAGGATTGAGGAAGGGAGAGGGGGAGAGGGGGAGATGGGGAGATGGGGAGATGGGGAGATGGGGAGATGGGGAGATGGGGAGATGGGGAGATGGGGAGATGGGGAGATGGGGAGATTGGGAGATGGGGAGATGGGATGGTTGTGTGCAGACGTATATTCTAGTACGTAAGAGTGCTCTACTTTATCTACTGGGCTACTGATATAAAAAAAACTTCGGACAGCTCCAGTGTGTTTTT
>JAAHGS010000255.1 GCA_010692645.1 Symploca sp. SIO2E9 | reverse complement strand
TGTCTTCCCAGTCTTGAACTCCAGTAAACTAGATCGCCGTCGAATGGGCTTTTATCGCCTTTAACTTTGACGTACTCAGTGCTACTGCTGCCATATTCTGAGTGCGTAAGTAACCGGAGGGGGTTCGTTACTCCTTTTAGTACCTATAGAGGAAAGTTTTAATGAAGTTGCCAGAAAAATGGGCTTTAAGTTGATAGAATTCAACGGAGAATCTGACCATGTTCATTTGCTAGTCGAATACCCACCAAGACTATCGATCTCGACTCTAGTGAATCACCTCAAGGGTGTTTCTAGTAGAATGTACAGAAAGCAATTTCAGTCTCCACACCCTGAACACCTTTGGAGTCCTTCTTATGGAAGCCTCCTCCTGCCCAGGAGCACAAGAGTGAAGTTCTAAAAAAATATGTTCAGAATCACTCATTCCCCCTAGAAGGGGGAGGCATCAAACCCATTTTTTTGGGTCATCAGGGAAATTACCTGCGTTTCTTCGAGTAAGTGCAGCCGATGAGGCGGGGTAGTTCATATACGAGGGCGATCGCTCCGCGCTAGCCCTTTGGGCTAATCGCAAAAGCCAAAAAGATCCCGTGAAAAGTCAGCTCCTTCTAGGTGGGGGAGTCTCAAGGATTTAAGAGATCTGATAACAGGCGATCAAACATTTGCTCCTGTTTATGTTGCTCCATTGCACTTAAAGGTTCACTGGGTGGATTGAGTGTTTGAAACTGCTTTAGTTCAGAGAGAGAAAAAGCAGTTTGACAAGAATTAAGGATTATAGGACAGATTCGAGTGCCTTCGTTCTCAGCTGCCTTTAAAAGTTGATATAGTTGCGTGGATCACTCTCCAAGGTTTCCCGGACTCTGACCCAGGTTTTGGGTAGTGCTGTACCAATGTGAGGTAGGGAGGAAATGTAATGCTCGATGTTCCGCAAGATATCAGGTAAACCTCGGTTCGTTGCCAGCTTAGTTGCTAGAGTTTTCTCCAGGTTGGTAAACTCACCGCGCAACTGGCGTTCATTAATTTCTCGTTGGCGGTCTTGCTTTTCATTTTTGATGATTAGCAGGGGACTATTATCGCTCAGCAGTTCCACTACATTCAGCCAGTAATAAAAATCTGTATCTTCTTTTCGAGTATCGGCGACAAGGGCATAGAGGGAGCGTTTACTAAGAAAAAACTGATGAGTAGTATGATAAATTTACTGTCCGCCAAAATCCCAAATATTTACTTTAAAGTCTCGTTCTTTTTGTTCTTTATCTAAGATAGAAAAACTCCATTCAACAACTTCAATACCTTCTGTTGATGGTTCACTTTCTCGGAGTTGATATTGGCAGTCTTTAATTTTATTAGCTAGAGATGTTTTCCCTGCTCCAGCTTCACCAACAATGAGTAATTTGGCTTCATAAATATAATCTTCTCCCTCTTCTTTTCGTTGTCTCAAATAATCTCTAATTGCTTCTATTCCTTGGCTTGCAATTTCAGGAGATGGATAAAACCCTTCTTCCTTCTGCCTCCTGCCTCGCTGCTGTGCATTAAAAATGCACAGCAGCTTAATTCTCAGGCAAATAGAAACAAGCTCTCAGATTAGTACCTCCCAGATTAGGAAATCCATTAGAAACCCAACCAGCAATTGGGAATGAAATTTTAGCCCATTCCCGGTTTTCCCGGTCTATTCTAAATTCGGGAGGATTAACTAATATGACCCTCTCTCTGAAAAAGACTTCACCAACTATACGGGAATTAGAATTTGGTCTTTGACGGATAACTAAACCCTCGGGTCGATCATAGATGACTTGGCGGCAGAGATTGGAATCTGTAGTCGTTGTCGGAGTAGGTACTTCTCTAGAGCAAAACTTGAGGTTGGTTGCCTCGACAAATCCACTAATGGGAGAACTTATAGCAATCCAACCATTTCTGCCAGTTTCCTCTGCGAGGATAATTTGTTCGTCGGGTATCAAAGCTCTGATGGGATTAGAAGTTGAGCGCTCTTGATAGACAAAAGTTGACTTGGCGACTGCACGACATTGTCCTAAAAATCCCTGTGCCAGTTGCCAGTTAGTCTCTTGACTAGATAAAGTTAGTTCCGATACTGGGATTGTCTTAATTGAAGTAGTGTCGATCGCAACAGCAGCATCAGTTTTGATACCTCCTAAAGTGCTGAGTACTAAAGTTAACAGAGTCAGAGAGTTGCCCCAGTAGCTAGTATGTTTCATATTTTTAACCTTCGCCTCACTCCAGAAATTACTCAATCTCCATAAGATCGAGTAAAGCAACTGTTTTAGCATTCGGCAACATCAGCTAGGATCGAGACAGTGCTTACCCAGCATTGCCCTTGCCAAGCCTTTATAATTCAAATCTTCTTATAATAGACAGGGTAAAGTTACTTAAGCTTTGCGTGCAGCTTAAGTGCGTGGTCTTGCTTGCCTAATTTCTGTTCAAAAAGATTATGGAAACCCTTGCCTATTTTCATCTTGCCTTAACTCATCAGGCATCCACACCAGCAACTCCAGTTTTATCTATGGAGAAAGGGATACTTTTTGAGTGGTCTAGGGGTAAAAAGCTAGCTAGCCACGCTAAAATTCTTTGGCTATCGCTGCTTGTCATCCTCAGCATTTTTGGAATGGCAAGGGAAGTATTAGCCCAAACGCTGCTAAAAAGAGGCGCTAGAGGTTCAGAAGTTACTCAACTACAGCGGCGCTTGCAGGAATTGAGGTACTTTAATCAACAACCAACAGGCTTTTTTGGTTCGATTACGGAAAATGCAGTTAGAGCCTTTCAGCTAGACTCCAGACTGCAAGTTGACGGCATTGTTGGACCAGCAACGGAAGTTAGACTATTTCCCGATTCTAGATTTGGTTCAGCACTACCAATCTCGTCCCAAACTTCTGGCACTCTTCGCAGAGGCTCTAGAGGAACCCAAGTTAGTCAATTACAGCAGCGGTTGCAGAATTTGGGGTACTTTAATCGACAGCCCACTGGCTTTTTTGGCTCGATTACAGAAAATTCAGTTAGAGCCTTTCAGCGAGACTACCGACTGCAAATTGATGGCGTTGTGGGAGCAAGAACTCAGAATACACTCTTGGCAGCTTCACCCAATGAGTCAATAGCAGTGTTCCCTCCTCCACAGGTGCCTGCCATTTCTACCGTTCCTGTAAGTTCCTTTTCGACAAGTTCCTTTCCTCAAAAATTTGGAGATCCCCTCCGCGAGCCGATGACTACAGAAGTAGATGTATTGCGACGAGGCGATCGCGGACCAGAAGTAGAACGTCTTCAGCTAAAGTTGAGAAGAGAAGATTTTTATCAAGGTTCGGTTGATGGGAACTACGGTGTGCAAACAGAGGATGCTGTCTGGGATTTTCAGATAGCTAATGGTTTAGCAGCTACTGGCACAGCTGATCAAGCAACGCTATCGGCATTAGGATTAGATGCGATCGGCAAATTATCAAAGAATCGTTACGTCGTAGTTGTACCAGTTCAAAATAACAATACCCTGTTTGAAGTACGTTCCGTAACAGGTTTTGCCAATGCTACGACAACCAAATCAAGGCGGGGTGATTATGTTAATGCTGGCTCGTTTGATGATCGCCAAAGCGCGGAAAGTTTCTCACACCAGTTGAGAGCGAATGGACTAGATGCTCGGGTGGAATATTTGCGATAGCTAGCAATGTCAGTAGATCGAAAAGTTTCGTTTCAGGAGCGTACGCCAAGAAATTTGTATTCTGCGATACTTTTCCCCGGGAGAACTTTTTGACAAGTGAGCCAGCTATAAAAGCTCAGTCAATGTCGTCAAAGACGAGTCGCGCTCGTAGCCTACACCGTAATCTCTGATTCGGTGTAGGTACGTCACGGAGAGCCAATTCTTCAAAACCCCACTGGCACAGGGAATTTACCCCAAGCCTCCCGTCCTCTTTTTTTAGGAGGACGGGAGAGGAGTTGGGATAAAATGTGGGATTTTTTGCAGGACTTGCTAAAGATTCCTTTGTTCTGAAGACCCCCTTACTACTTAATTCAAAGCTTCGAGATAATCTCGCACACGATTACGGCGCTTTGGTTGCCGTAACTTTTGCAGAGCTTTAGCTTCAATTTGACGCACTCGTTCGCGAGATAACTCTAGAGCACGACCAATTTCTGCTAGGGAGTAAGGATGACCATCTCCCAACCCAAACCGCATCCGAATCACATCTCGTTCGCGGGTGGTAAGATCTGCCAATAATTGATGCAAGTCCCTCTGTAGAGCCTCTCGCATCAAAACTTCTTCTGGAGAAGTCTCCTCAGTTTCGAGCAAGTCTCCTAGTTCTGTGTCTTTTTCTTTGCCCACTTTAATTTCTAAGGACACAGAGCGAGGCACTCGCAACAAGACTTCCCGTACCTGCTCAGGAGTCATCTCTAACTCCCGAGCAATATCTTCGATATTTGGTGTACGACCTCTTTCCTGAGAGATCTTACGCTGGGCTTTCTTGATTTTGTTGAGCTTTTCAGTAATGTGAACTGGCAGGCGGATGGTACGGCTTTGAGTCGCAATTGCCCTAGTAATGCCCTGACGAATCCACCAGTAGGCATAGGTGCTAAACCGATAACCTTTGGTGGGGTCAAACTTCTCTACTGCACGCTCCAATCCCAGGGTACCTTCCTGAATCAAGTCCAGAAGTTCCAAGCCTCGATTTTGATACTTTTTCGCTACCGATACCACCAAGCGTAGGTTCGCCTTGATCATGTGTTCTTTTGAGCACACCCCCTGATTTTGAATGCTTTCAAGCTCTTTGACACACATACCAGATAGCTCAGCCCAGCGCCGTTTCCCGGCTGACATACTCGGCTTTAGGTTTTTTACTTCAATATTGGCAGCCGCAGCCCACCGTTCTAAAGAGGGACGATGCCCTAACTGGGACGCTAGGCGATCATGGGCATCAATCAGCTCAACAAAGCGCGCAATAATTTCATCTCCTTGGGCGGCAAACTTACTGCGTAAGTCTAACAGTCGCATATAGCGCTGTACTTTTTGAGCTTCCGAGACTTCCTCATCTCGCCTCAGTAAACTAACCCGACCAATTTCTTGGAGATACAAGCGCACGAGATCTGTGGTACGGCGATTGGCACTCTTGGAAAAGCTATTAGCATCTGTACCTTCGAGTTCCGCATCAACTAAATCATCCACTGGTCCTTCTACATCTTCACTTGTACCGTTGAAGTCGAAACTATAGGCAGGGGACTCGTGGTCTAATTCTGGATCAGCATAGAAAGGAGTGGCTGGCATAATGATCTCTTACTCACGACCGGTGACAGCACCCGATGCTGGCGCGTCACACCTTACTACTAGAATTCCCACCCTTGATGACCGGATAACAGCGCTTATCTTTTTTGAGCAGCGAGAGTTAAAAGTTGTTACTTTTAGCCCTTACCGGTATTTGCTGCTTAGGCGTCGCTTAAGTATCAACCGTTACATCAGTTCCGGCAATTTAGCCGAAAGTCCGCCTTCGGAAGGATGACTAGGCTTCGCTCTAGGGTATATTATAATCTGTTAACCAATTATGGATAGTGACCATAGTCAACAGATATATTAATCTACATCACTAGCTAGGTAGATTCCTGAAGGATTGTCCAGATATTAAAGAAAAATCCTCAAAAAATTTCCCTGTGACCATACCTGTACCTATAAGTTGCTTGTATCAATGTCTAGTTAACAACTTAACTAATACTCAGGCAAAAGAAATTTATTGTCACAAATTTCTAAGCTGGAGTACTGAGTACAGTCCCTGAAAGTAGTATCTAATCAAGAATTCTAGGAAGATACAGAAGGTACTCCATTGACTGCTCGAAGGTTAATCAACGGTAGCACTAAATTCAACAACCAATGAGGAAAAAATTGTCATGGGGCTTTTGATCATTGCAATTTGCCTTATAGCCCGGCTTTGCCAAATATCCTCACCTTATTCAGAACTAAAATTGGTACAACATACTCCTTCACCACTCCTCAAACCTTCTGCATTGCCTGAGAATAGTTGGGGTTGGTGCCAGCATGCTGTTTTAGAGTCAAGCATGTCCCTCAAGGAGCAAAGTAAGCGCACTATCTCCAGACTTGCTCAGGCTTCGCTGCCGGAGTCGTGGGAAGTTTTCAGGAAATTCCTAGATGAGTTTGATGGGTTTGATGAGTTTGTTGAGCATCAATGTCGCACTTTTCCCAATGGTTTCGGCATCCCAGCATTTCAGACAGGAATAGCGAAACATCATGTTCTTTTCATGCTCGGTACACCCAATGGTACTTCACAGGGGTACTGGCCTAATACTAATACTGTGTTTTATGATTTAATACCCGAGGAAATTAGCCTAGGCTTTATTTTTGACCAAGACTCTGGAGTGATCCGCCAAACTGAGGCATCATTTACCAAAGCAGTTGACATTCAAGTGATTGTCAAGATTCTCAATGGCATGTTAGGCTGCCAACTTAATGAAAAAATCAAACAAGGTCTGCAACAAGTTTGGCAGGGGGAATCTCAGCAATACTACTTTCGCCTCAATGATGTAGAAGGTGTAATTGAATGGCAAAAGAATCCTAGTTTTGTTAGAAGAGCCTGCCCTAACCCCGAAGCGTTTCCCTCAGCAGAGCAGGCTCCAGTCGAGTCATACTCCAAACACAAACCAGAAATACTGCAGAATATGCGTCTCTATATAGGAATCTGGGAAGAAGACTTGCATTAGATAGCTTCAGGCAGAATTCATACCTGAGGTTATGATGGTGGCATTGAGATCGTCTCCTTTTATACCCATAGGGTTAACGGGAGATTCCTAAGACTAACGACATAAGTTTTGAGTTTTCTGCCCTTATCGGTTTTAGGGGCTATAGCTCTTGGGGCATCGCTTTGCCAACGTAACTTTTTTAGATGAATATTATTACTGAACTTTGCCAATCATGGGTTTAATCCGTAGTCAGCAGTAGTTTCACCCATCTCACAGATTATTGTCTCCTGTCTCCTTACTTCTTGATGTCATAGGAATTTTAAGCAAACAGTAATAAGTAACAAGACCTCTTATTATTACTTATTACTTATTACTTATTACTTATTACTTAAAGTTAGGCTACTTGCCGCCTTCTTTTTTCTCTTTGAAATTACTTCCAGCCGGCGCGGTCCATCAGCTTAACTGCCTCAGCATTCTTTTCTCCGTAAGCTGCAACCTTGAGCTTAGACTCTTGGAAATTACCAAATTCAGCGACAACAGCATTTGCTTTGACATCTTCAACGGCAGGGAACTCATTGTTGCTATTGGCAAAGATTTCCTGTGCTTCTGGAGTCACAAGGTACTCCAAAAACTTAATCGCATTTTCCTGATTGGGAGCAGTTGCTACTACCCCACCGCCACTAATGTTAACGTGGGTACCGCCTTCGCCCTCTTTCTGATTAGGGAAGAAAGCCTCAATTTTTGATGCCACTTCTTGATCCTCTGGCTTATCTGAGAGTTTGAGTCGGGCAACATAGTAACTATTAACAATTGCTAGATCACACTGAGCCTCTGCTACAGCTCTAATTTGTGCAGTGTCGTTGCCTTCTGGTTGGGATACTCTTGAACCAGGATTAATCGGGCAAAAACCGGATAAATCGGTCAAGGTCATTTTATTGTTGTCTGAGTGAGGGTTGGTCGTGTCAGCAATTGGGGTTGAGCTTCCCACCCATCTATCT
>JAAHGS010000254.1 GCA_010692645.1 Symploca sp. SIO2E9 | reverse complement strand
CGGAAGGGTTGAACCTATCGATTCTAGCTGATGTCGCCATTTATAGAGGGTAGTTCTGCTAATATCTAGCGTTCGACTAACTTTACTTATCGACATACCGCTAGTGATTAAATAGAGGGCACGTAGGCGCAAATCCTGAGAGTAAGGGTGAGCCATAAATAAATCTAGTTTTAGGTGACTCTAGATATATCCTAACTTGTAAGTACCCCAGCGCGCAGCGCTATAAATAGTGCAGTACCCAAGAACCTGCCCAAAAGTCGCGCATTTTGCGACTAGATTTAACAATTTCCTGAACTGGTGTAAAGCTAAAAATTGCCAGATAAGGGCGGGGGGTTAACTCGTCGGATTGTTGTTGTTTTTGGGGTATACGGGTGAACGAAATTTTGCCTGGGATTTGATTTCTCCGTGTCTCCGCGTCTCCGCGTCTCCGCGTCTGCTTAATTATTTCCCCACGCCTTTTTTCGCTCACCTGGGGTATACGTCTATAGGTAGCTAGGGTTCCCGCCATCGCAGCCCGTAAACTATTATGACTCCACACCGAGGCATCGGGTAAACTTCTTGCCGCAGGTGTTAACATCAGAGATTGATTGTGCTGACAAACTAGTTCCGGTAAGCAGCGCCACAGCCACCAAAACAGTTGTTGAGGCTTGATATCGCTTGAGTTATCTGAAGCTGTTGAGGTAGCAGATGTTTGAGTGTTTGGGTTAATCGATAGGGGGACAAAAATAGTTAATTTTTTCCCCGATAACAGATGGGCTACCGTAACTTCCTGGGTATCTGTTCCCCCGAAAATGGTATAATTTTCTCCATGAAAGTATCGATGAGCGATATTAAGGACAGCGCGATCGCTGGCATCGGTAATTAAATCGGCATTTTGATTGATATTTGAGGGAGGGGATGATAAAGCGATCGCTTCTAAAGCCTTGAGATAGGGTTTGAACTCGTTTCTACCATTGTTTATTAAGGTATTGAGTTCCAGGTTTTCCACTAATCCCCGGATTTTTGCTTGCCAGAATGCTTCGCACACAGATTAATTTCTTTATTTTTATGTTGGGTTGTACTTTAACCACTTTTCTGTGTGCAGCTGTAGAAATCAGGAATTATTGCTCTCTAATCCAGTTTTATAGCTACCGCATTCCACTTTTTGAGTATTGTATTTGAAAACTTTGATTGTCACTCATCACTTATTGTGGCAGTGGTTGTGCTGTTTTTATGACCACAAAGACTTAAAACCCCTCCCAGATATCATCCAGGTGGGGTTTTTGTTTGTTTCCAAGATGGTAGAGGGTTTCCCACTAATCCTATTTAACCCAATCGCTAGGGACTCTTTTTCGAGAATTAACCCAGGTAGAGCCTCAAGGGTTTCCATTCAAGTAGTTTTCCCAGCGAGTGGGAAGGTGTAGATTATCTACACGCTTTCAGGGGGTTTTTAAGGTTTCCATTCAAGTAGTTTTCCCAGCGAGTGGGAAGTAGAAGCTGCGCAATCTGAAGACAAAGAGCGCATCGCTTATAGTTTCCATTCAAGTAGTTTTCCCAGCGAGTGGGAAGTTGGGGGATCATCTTCTTAACCCGCACTCCCAGCTGTTTCCATTCAAGTAGTTTTCCCAGCGAGTGGGAAGCAGCAGTTTCCGTATATTAATGACAGCGATGCAAGCGTTTCCATTCAAGTAGTTTTCCCAGCGAGTGGGAAGAAAAGTAAAGCCATGTCTATTGCTTCTGGAAACAACGTGTTTCCATTCAAGTAGTTTTCCCAGCGAGTGGGAAGGGTGTACTTGGTTCTTCATTACAGCAAGACTCCTAACGTTTCCATTCAAGTAGTTTTCCCAGCGAGTGGGAAGCATACGAGCTTGGTATTCTCGGGGCGAGAAATGACATAAAGTTTCCATTCAAGTAGTTTTCCCAGCGAGTGGGAAGAGTTCGTTCAGGGAACCTTACGGAGACTGAGTTTCAGCCACCAAATCGACACACCTGTGAAAAATCTAACATATCCTACCCAAAATTGAGGAAAACACATACCTCAAAACCTTGCCCTGTAAGGCATCGACACACTTCAACGAAAAATATAGGGTTTCGGCGAATCGCCGAGGTGTGTAGATGAACCGATAAAAATTGACCTCAAACCCATATACCATAATGCTTTGACCAGTTAAGCTGTCGTAATCTCGATGGCGAAGAAATACCTAAATTCCTGCTCTACATCAATCCCCCTGTCACCGCGTCACCCCATCCCCGCGTCTCCGCGTCTCCCCATCTCCCCATCTCCCCATCATCTGCATCTATAGCAAACACAAATGAAATCGGTATCACGGCAGATACTTCTGCACAACATCCCAACCCGTAAAAACCACCCCAGCGAAACCTACCAGCAGCAACATGTTAGTGTAAACATGAATAGTACGTGCCCAAGGACGCTGTGGGCTAATTTGAGTAGCAGCTCCTGCTGAAAGCAATACTAGAAATACGACTAACAAGCCAGCAATTAAGTGTCCCGAGTGTCCCAAACTGCCGTAATGACCTAGAGTACCAACAATTCCAATCACTAGCAATAACAATACCAAACTAACCATTATCCAGCCAGTAATATAGTGTAAAGGCCTCAACCAACTGGCTCTTGGTATTGCTCGTTGGCGTTTAGAGAATAGAGTAATACCACTGATAGCCATTAATACATAGGCAAACAAAGTTAAACCCATTGACCAAGCAGCTATTTTCCACAGCCAGAGAAAGGAAGGCAGATTCACGACTTAATTTAATTCTTGCTTGTTTTTCACTTATAGCGCTGCGCGCAGGGAACAGGGAACAGGGAACAGGGAACAGGGGATGGAAAAGCTTGTCAAACCAAGCTTTTAGCAATTATTCTTCACCTGAGTTTGTAAACACACCAGCGCGCACTGCTATACTTTACTATTTTTTATAGCAGTTTTCAATTTCGTCGGGTACTGAGCACAGAGTTTTAGAAAACAAGGAATTATAGCGCTACGCGCAAGGCAGAAGGCAGAAGGCAGAAGGCAGAAGTTGACTGTGACAAAGTTTGAGCGATTTAGCTTGTCCTAACCTTAATACGTACTGCTATAACTACAAACAATCAATTTACTTAACTCCAAAAAGAATTTATATAAAATTAAAGGGCTACCAATATTGGCAGCCCCCACAAAGTCTCAAATGGAGATATTAACTAGCTTAAAGTAGCGTATTTTAAAGTTTCTGATTTTATACTGTTTTTACCATTGACCGCTGCCACATTTTTCTTGTTATCTGTCGATGTTTTTATCTGTTTGCTGCCTAGGGGCTGCTCAGAAGAGTTGTTTTTGTTATTTCCACATAAACGATAACAAGGTATGCTATCTGAGAGAATTGCAGTTGCCATCATGCCTGTGTGAATCTCTAGAATCGCCTCTGGTAATGATTCAAATACCAAACGCTGTCCAGGAAAAACCACTCGTTCAAAATACCAATTGGGAATATTAGTAATTCGAGCCACCTGAATTTGGCTAGTGACATTCACATAGCAGCAGATAATTTGATCTTGGTTATTAGAAGGAAGGGGATCAAGTATTTGAGCCATAACAGCCACACTACTGAAAAGAACGATTATTATTACTTTCTTAAAGTTATCACTAGCGATCCCCGTTTAGTGTAATATCTGCTACCAATTAATCTTGATTATCGTGGCTATTTATAGATTTTTAGAGCAAAAAATGTCATTTTAGGGCTTTATTTATTCTAAACGAGTAAATTATGCCTCCCGAAAAACTAAAGCTTTGTATAGCTACCTCTAACAAGCTCAAAGTTTTCATAGCTCACGATTTAAGCATGTTTATATTGTTTTAATAAAAAATCAATCAGCTGCGTCAATCTAGGTAAATTTAGAGGTCTGTCGCTAATCTGTTAAAGTTAAGATATATGAAAAAAAGTTTCAAAATCGTGCGAAAGTTGTAGCCAAGGAGCAATTAGTGGTACCAGAGTGCTGAAAACTCCCATTTTTGGGACTTGTTCAGTTTCTTGACCATGATCCAGCCAGGAATCTCCAAGCTTTCGACTATTAGCACAGCTGCCACTAACAACAACAGCCTTAACGCTGAAATCGCTATGGTACAGAAAATACTCTATGTCCGTCTTCCCTGCAACCCCATCTTTCCCATTGGAGTTGTTTACTTAGCTGATCATGTTCATAAACTATTCCCAGAGGTAGAACAGCAAATTTTTGACTTGGGAACTGTTCCTCCTTTAGATTTTGCTAGGGCACTAGATCAGAGCATAGATCAATTCCAACCAACATTCTTAGTATTTTCCTGGCGTGACATCCAGATTTATGCCCCAGTTGGAGGTAGGGCAGGCAACCCACTACAAAACGCCTTTGAGTTCTACTATGCCAAAAATCCGATCCTGAAAATACGCGGTGCTGTGGGAGGAATGCGCCTAGCTGCCTCTTACTATGGCGAGCTCTGGCGCAACCTGGGTTTGATTAGACAAGGGCTTAAACGCGCCCAAAAATATAATCGAGAAGCTCGCGCTATTGTTGGTGGAGGAGCAGTTAGTGTTTTCTACGAACAACTAGAACATAAGCTGCCAGCAGGGACTATAGTTTCCGTCGGTGAAGGCGAAACTTTACTGGAAAAACTGCTCAAGGGTAAAGAATTTCGGGATGAACGTTGCTATGTAGTAGGGGAAAACAAGCCTCGCGGTCGTATGATCCATGAGTGGCCTAGTGCGATCGAAAAAAGTGCCTGCAACTATAACTACATAGAAAGTATCTGGCCTAGTTTTGAATATTACTTGCAAGAAAGTGACTTCTATATCGGCGTCCAAACTAAGCGCGGTTGTCCGCACAACTGTTGCTACTGCGTATATACGGTAGTAGAAGGCAAACAAGTAAGGATTAACCCTGCCCAAGAAATTGTTGCCGAAATGCGTCAGCTTTATGACAGGGGAATTCGCAACTTCTGGTTTACTGATGCTCAGTTTATCCCAGCTAGAAAATTCATTCAAGATACAGTTGAACTCCTACAGAAAATCCTCGATTCTGGGATGAGAGACATTCACTGGGCTGCATATATCAGGGCAGATAACCTCACACCTCAATTGTGTGAGCTGATGGTGAAGACTGGCATGAACTACTTTGAAATTGGCATCACCAGCGGTTCTCAAGAACTAGTAAGAAAGATGCGGATGGGTTACAATCTGCGCATAGTACTACAAAATTGTCGCGACTTGAAAGCAGCCGGCTTTAATGATTTGGTTTCGGTAAACTACTCATTTAATGTCATCGATGAGCGGTTTGAAACCATTCGCCAGACTATTGCCTATCACCGGGAATTAGAGCGGATCTTTGGTGCCGATAAAGTCGAACCTGCAATCTTTTTTATTGGTCTACAACCCCATACTCATTTGGAACAGTATGCCTTCGACAACAATATCCTCAATCGGGACTATGATCCAATGAGCCTCTTGCCTTGGACAGCTAAGAAACTGCTATGGAATCCGGAACCCTTAGGTTCTTTCTTTGGCAAAGTTTGTCTCCAGGCTTGGAGACAAAATCCCAACGATTTTGGTCGCGAAGTTATCAATATCCTGGAACAAAGACTTGGTTGTGCAGATTTAGAAGAAGCACTATCTGCCCCCATTGAAATCAAACAACAACAGCGCCAACAACTGCTTGCTGCTAAATAGCAAGGTTAACTACCCGAGCTTTCTTGGTTGAATTGAGAAAAACGCTCGATTCATTCTCTCCAAGGCATAAGTACCTGCGACAAAAATAAAGTTTGCTGGTTGAGGCAGGGTGTGGGGTGTGGGGTGTAGGGTGTAAGGGAATTCCGGGCGATTTCATAATTGTTTACACAGTTGCTTTTATTTATGTCCGACTACTTAGTAGTCTTGTGCTTTTTTTCCAAGATGCAAATTAAAAGTTGAAATTTGTGACCTACAACCTGTAACCTGTAACCTAACAACAGATGAGCGAAAAAAGGCGTGGGGAAATAATTAAGCAGACGCCCAGACGCGGAGACGCCCAGACGCGGAGACGCCCAGACGCGGAGAATTCAAGTCCCACGCAAAATTTCGTTCACCCCCCCCCTAACAACCTAATTAACCTTTAATCAACAACCCGTTAAAATCACACCATGCTGGAAGGTTCAATTTTACAAAAGCTAGAAGCAACCCATCGAGGAGCTAAAAAGCCTCTAAACTTTGGTGTGTATTACAAAAACACCCTAGTTGCACTGTGCCATGCCCTCGAAGACTTCATTCTTGAGTCAGAAGGTATGCCAGTCATGATTACCGCCTTCCAGCAAGGTAAGTGGTATTTAGAAGAAGCCGAACGCTATGGAGAGCTAGCTAAGAAGTCATCTCAAGTGGCAATTATGGCGACAGCTGATGCTGGCTTTGCAGAACATCCTACCAGTCAATTGTCAAATGTCACTTTAGTGAGTCTAGACTCAGCTGATGTCGTGGCTCAAGAATGGCACCTGATGATTATTTCCGAGACATATACAGCAATAGTATTATGCCAAGAGTTATCAGCTGCTGATTATGGGAGTAAAGGAGTACCAGAAAACGACCGAGAGCGCAAGTTTTATGGCTTCTGGACCTTCGAGGCAGAATTGGTGCAGGAGGCTGTGGAATTAGCGATCGCTCACATCGGTGGTTATAATCAAAACTTACAAACTACTTTAACCGAGCAAGTAAATCAAATTACCGCCAGTTTTGGTACCAAACCAAGAGATGATATTGGCAAAGTAGTGCATCGCGTGGTGGATTATCTCCAGACTGGTCAAAAAGATTTATTTAAACTTAGAGAAACCAGAGGTCAGATTTTGCCAATCCAAGAGCAAGCCTTGGATAACAATCTCATCTCCAATGAGATGCAGGCATTCTTACGCATGGCAGAATTAATTGATCAAGCAGATCCCACCAATCCCAATGCTGCTGCTGAGGTTACAGCTTTATCAGAGGCAATGGGGCAGTTACTAGACTTGCCGGCATGGCAACTTAAACGCCTGCGTTTGGCGAGTTGGCTGCATCGTCTGGCTCCCTTGCAGGGGATAAAGGTAAAGGTGCCGCCTAAGTCAATTGCCCAGAAAAAGGTAGTGCAAGAGGAAGCATCCCTACCGAAGGCGTCGGTTTTGCGGATTATGCCCCGCTTACAGGCTGTATCTGAAATTATTTCCCACCAAACAGAATCTTGGAATGGCTCAGGCAAACCTGATGGTTTAGCTTACGATAATATTCCCTTAGAGTCGAGAATTCTGAGACTGCTGGCAGATTTTCAGCAACGGCTAAATGCTTATCAAGAGGATGAATCAGTAGAAAGTCCTCTGGCTGAGGCATTAAAAGACTGTCAAGCCCTATCCGGTGAAGATTTTGACCCTAAATTAGTCGAAATCCTGGCACTAATGGTGATGGGAATGCAGCAGGGTATGAGTTTGCAGATTAAGCCGCTTAAAATTGCCTCGGGAATATGGTTGCTAGATTCCGAGGAAACAGTGCAATTTGGTGCTTCTAGCAGTAAGGCTTAGCATGTATAGGGCTTTGTTTAAGGGGAGGGGGAGAGGGGGGGATGGGGAGACGCGGAGACGGGGAGACGCGGAGATGGGGAGACGGGGAGACGGGGAGACGGGGAGAGGGGGGGATGGGGAGACGGGGAGATGTTTAGTCACTGGGGAGCCGGGACGCGGTGAGGGGGAGACGGGTAGACA
>JAAHGS010000253.1 GCA_010692645.1 Symploca sp. SIO2E9 | reverse complement strand
TCCGGATCAGAAGTTGTCCGCTAGACCTACTTCGCCTTTTGTATGTGCGCATTACCGCGCTTGAGTAATTTAGCACGAAGAAAAGTCCCCCTACAAGGGGGAGGCACCAATCCCATTTTTTTGGTCAAAAAATACAACCAGTAATCATTCCAGCCAGTAGAATAAAGCCAATCCAGACATTCTGGCAGAAAACCTTACCATATAAAGGTTTTGGGATGTCTGGCTGGCGCAATCGGCTATATTGCCAAGCCCAGCCCACGGTAGCAATACCCAAAGCTATCCAAAAGCCAAGTTGCAACTGCATCACGATCCCCAACCAGCCTAGTAAGCCTACAGTACCGACAAAGAAGACGCCAACAGCTTCAGCAGCGTAATCTCCGAAGAACAGGGCGCTAGATTTAACCCCAATCCTCTGGTCATCCTCACGGTCTGACATTGCATAGACAGTATCAAATCCTAAAGTCCAAAGTACCACACTTCCCCACAAAAGCCAGGTTGCCACTTCCAACTTACCTGTCAGAGCACTCCAACTGATCAAGACAGCAAAGCCCCAGGCAATTGATAACACCAACTGAGGTATGGGAAATACTCGCTTGGCTGATGGATATAAAACAATCACCGGCACTGCCGCCACACAAAGCCAGAAAGTGAAGGGATTTAGATAGAGGGCAATTACCCCGGCACAGCTCATGGCAACTAAGGCAACCACAACTGCCACTTGGATCGAGAGGGCGCGGGAAGCAAGGGGGCGATTGCGTGTTCTTTCAACTTGTGGATCAATATCTTGATCCCACAAATCATTAAACACGCAACCAGCGGCACTAGTTGCTAGGGTTCCCAGAATAATTACCCCTACTAAGGGTACAGGTGGCATACCCTGGGCTGCTAGAAAAACTGCCCACAGGGCTGGAATCATTAAAATCAGCCTCCCTGCCGGTTTATCCCAGCGCAGGAGACGAATGATCGTCAACCATATAGGCTCATGGTTTGGTTGTTGCTCGGTAATCATTTTAAAGAATTAGCTCGTCCGGCAAGAAGCCCCACGTCTGTACTCGTAGAGTCAGCGTGGGATGAATTGCCAGTATATACAATGTAGATGTAAGACGGGTAAGATCTGCAATCTACGCCAGTATCTCTGAATCCCACGTGCTTTGGACCGTGGGAATGGGTCAACTATTTTGATTTAGTCCTTTTTAAGGATATGGTGGTTCATAGACTCTGGACTAAAGTTATTACCCTGGATAGATAATAATGGTCAATGCATATGCACAAAACAGTGCCGTAAGTATTCCCTCTGCTGGTACCGGGACTGAGCGCATTTTTGCTGCCATTGACATTGGTACAAACTCCATTCATATGGTGGTGGTGCGGATTGAAACAGCACTACCTTCGTTTACAATTATTGCTAAAGAGAAGGATACAGTAAGGCTGGGTGAGAGAGACCCCCATACTGGTAATTTGACTGTCGAAGCCATGGCTAGGTCACTGGCTACTCTGCAACGTTGTCGGGAGCTAGCCAAAAGTTTCAATGCTGAACAAATTGTTGCTGTGGCAACCAGCGCTGTGCGAGAGGCCCAGAATGGACGAGATTTTTTGCGGCAGATCAGCTCAGAAGTTGGCTTATTTGTCAACCTCATTTCTGGTCAAGAAGAGGCACGGCGGATTTATCTGGGCGTGCTGTCGGGAATGGAATTTAACCAAGAGCCCCATATTATTATTGATATCGGCGGTGGCTCAACTGAATTGATTTTGGGAGATAGTCACGAGCCTCGTACTCTTAGTAGCACGAAACTAGGGGCGGTTCGCCTTACCTCTGAGTTGGTTTCGACTGACCCAATTAGTAACAGTGAGTTTCAATACTTGCAAGCCTATATTAGGGGTATGCTGGAGCGGCCAGTTGAGGAGTTGCAAGCTCACCTCAAAGCTTGGGAAAAGCAGCGTTTGGTAGGAACATCTGGCACGATTGAAACCCTGGCGACAATGGACGCTATCCAAAAACTGGGTATGTTGCCTAATCCTCTGACTGGTTACCAAATGAGTCGCCAAGACCTCAAAGAGATGGTCAATCATTTAGCCTCTCTCAATTGTACTCAAAGAAGCCAACTGCCAGGGATGTCACAGCGGCGCTCGGAAATTATTGTTGCCGGGGCCTTAATTTTATTGGAAGCAATGAACTTGCTTGGTGTAGAGTCTGTAATTGTTGCCGAGAGAGCCCTTCGGGAAGGGATGATTGTTGATTGGATGCTCTCTCACAACTTGATTTTAGACCGACTGCGCTATCAAAGCCAAGTGCGTCAGCGCAGTGTGATTAAAGTTGCTAAAAAATATCAGGTAAATCTGGAGTATAGCGACCGCGTTTCTAAATTTGCCCTCAATTTATTTGACCATACTCAAGGAGTACTTCATCACTGGGGCAGTGAAGAGCGGGAATTACTCTGGGCAGCAGCGATTTTGCACAATTGTGGTCTTTATGTAAGTCATGCCTCCCACCACAAGCATTCTTACTACCTAATTCGCTATGGTGAACTTCTGGGCTTTACGGAAGCAGAAATCGAAATAATCGCTAATTTGGCTCGTTACCACCGCAAGAGTACTCCTAAGAAGAAGCATGAGAGTTATAATAACTTGCTCACTAAAAATCATCGGCAGATGGTTCATCAGCTTAGTGCTATCTTACGCTTAGCAGTTGCTCTTGATCGACGGCAGATTGGGGCAATTAAGCAGTTACAGTCTGAGTACTGCCAGAGGACTCGACAACTTCATCTGAGGTTAACTCCTTCGATAGCAGATGATGAGTGTGTTTTGGAGCTATGGAATTTGGATTATAAGAAAGGCGTTTTTGAAGAAGAGTATGGTGTCAAAGTAGTGGCAAGGTTAGAGGCAGCAGCATTTCATTAACTTAACAAGTCAAATAAAAAGTGATGATAATTCTACCGCACGTGGGGCAGAGACTTTTTGGCATAACAAAAAAATTATTAAATGTTTTATGTTATGCTTAAATTTCCAGTCCAATGAGATAAGGTTAGGCGGTTTCCCTAGCGTAGCAGCTATAAGGCGATCGCCATTTCTCACTAACACCAGGGGGAGTGCCGGAGGCAGGTGATCAAAACAATTAAATGTAGCTAGAGGAAACAAAGAAACCGAGCAGAAATCCTAGAATCGTGGAGAAAACAACTGAAGAGCCCCCCAATTCATAGGCTTCAGGCATCATGGTGCTAGCTAACATAGCCAGAATTGCACCACCAGCTAAAGCCTTAGCCACTGCCACGAATAGATAAGGCATAGTGCTGCCCAAAGAGTAGCCAGCAACAGCACAAAAACCACTCAGTAAAACCACAGCAACCCATAAAGCGAGAATCTGAATTCTTCCGGTTCCTGCCTGTTTCATACCACTGGCACTCGACAATGCCTCTGGGAAGTTGGAGATAAACACGGCTAACAAAAAAGACCAGCCGAAATTATGCTCCCCAACATTCATCCCAATCACAGCTGCTTCTGGAATATTGTCAATCAAAGTTCCCACGACAATTGCCACAGGAGCAGAATGTTTAACCAACCCTTCTAGGATAGCAGGATCTTCTGTAAGTAATAGATCCAGTTCCACCTTATCTATCAACTTTTGTCGCCAACGGTCTAAATTTTTCTCGACTGCAACCCGTGAATCAGTAGAGAATCGCAATCGTCTTGCTAAAGCACGGCTTAGTGCCCAAGCTAGATGGGGAGACCAACTCAGCACATCATTAAAGTGTCGCTGGTGCAGCTGATATAATCTCATCGGGGTTTGGGCAATAACGGTAGCTGAGCGTGGTTCTCCGGTTAACAGCGACATCTCGCCGAAAACTTCCCCTGCCCTCATGGTATTGAGAACTTTCTGATCTCTGCGCACCTGAGCCTCACCTTCAACAATCATGTAGAAGTACTCTCCTGGGGTTCCCTCTTGACAAAGCACCTCTCCTGGTTGTATATAAATCGGTTTAATAAAAGGTGCGATCGCTTGTCTTTCATTAAGTGGTAGAGTTTTCATCACCTCAATCTGAGCAAGGCGGTTGAGGACATCTGACACCTGTTCTTGGCGATGTTCGATCAGGTAGCGGCGACTGGAGGCAGGTTTGCGCAGGAAGCCCCCCTTCTGGTCAATATAATGGGTGATCCCCGTAAATAGAATACCACCAGCAAGAAATCCGAACAGGAGCGGCAAAAATCCACTCTGGCGGTGAATGGGAATGGTAATTTCAAAGGCAATCACTGACAGCAGAGTGCCGCTGCCAAACGCCATAATTGCAGCCGAAAAAGTCTTCCTTGGTTGCCAGAAAACTCCCACTAAGGCTCCTAAGACCAAACTGGAAGCGCCTAAGATTCCCTGTAAAAATGCTGCGTTTAGCATGGTAATACTACTCAATCGCTAAAAATACCCACACACGAGGACGGCTGATTGTTAATTGTTCATTATTGATTGTTCATTGGGTAGAAAAAATTAAGGAGTCATCAATCGTTGTTCTGCAAGTTGTAGCGCTACAATTATGAACAAAGTAGTTCAGGAGTTAACAAGTTACAGAAGTTCACCAAGATCCATTCTGCCGCTTCTGGAGCTTAAGATCCTAGGTTCTGAACTCTTAAGGGCAAAGTCGCTAACTCTCTGTTCATTTTTTCATGTAAAAGCCTTAATATAAAAAACAATAGAAAAGTCATGTTGAAATCATTCTTGTTTAGAACTCTCCGGTTGATGATTTTGATTATTCTCATGGCTCAAGTTACCTTTAGTAGTGCCTTGGCTCAAGAGAATCTGTCTTCAACAGTTGTAGATACTCAAACCCCAGAAGCTGTAGATACTCAAGCTCCAGAAAAACTGAATACTGAGGCTAAGTTGTCTGAGTGCAATCAAAAAACAGCAGATGGTGAAAAAGTCCTTAGTAGCAACTGTCCACAAGCAGCTACAATTTCAGAAACTGAATTAACCTATCCTCAGCCTCCTCATCCTTATGACCTTGAAGCTATAGAAAAATTCGATGCTGAGTTGTATGGAGAGGGGAATTGAAAAGGAGTATTCCTTTGTTGTTCTTGCAGAAGGAAACTTCTGAGCAAGCCGGACGTTTAATTGGAGTCCGTAGGGGCGTACCGCCGTACGCCCTTACAGGAGTCGAGATTTGCCTCAGCCTGGTATTTTTAAGAAAATTCCTCCAAACCAAGAATCCCAATGCTTAGAGTCGTGGGAGTATCAAAGTGGCAGCATCGTCGAAACCGGTTGCGCTGGCGCTGAAAATGGACTCGGACCATCCTTGCCGACTTCAAACAGCGTCATCATCGAGTGGTCTTCATGAACCAGGTTGTGGCAGTGCATCATAAACTTACCTTGGATGTATTTGCCATCACGGGTACCGAACTTAGCAATGACCCTAAGCGTCTCAAATTCACCAACGTGGAAGACATCCTTCCAACCTCGTTCATAGGGACGAGGCGAGATACCGTTACGATCTAAAAGCTGTAGATCAACCAGGTGAATGTGTACAGGATGAACCCAACCACTTCCAGGGTTGACTAAATTCCAAATTTCAACATCACCTGCTCCTGGATTGGCATCGACTCGTTCTTTATCCCAGATTTTGTTATTGATTTTCCATTGTCCCTGATTGCGTTCAAACCTGAAGGTTCTAGTTCTTGCCACCTCAGAGATTGGAATCGGCTCAACAGGGCGCAATTGGTCAGGGATAATGCTATCATCTGGCTCCTCACGTACCACATCAAAGCGCATAATTGCATGGCTTCGAGTATCATTATCGACGCTGCCAGAAAAGCCAACATTCCGTAAAAATAACTGGGTGCCAATGGGATATTGCGAAAAATCAATGATAAACTCGTAACGCTCCGCCATTCCAATACGTAGGTTTTGGAAGGGAGTTTTTATCTCCACAGGCTCACTTAGCAGCCCGCCATCAGAACCAATCACAATCAATTGCTCCCCGATGGTTAGAGATTTGGCATCCCTACTCAGGGCAAGTTGGTAATTACGTGAAGCAGATGCATTTAAAGCCCGAAAGCGGTACTTGCGATTGGCAACTTCCATCCGAGGCCAAGGAACACCATTGACCAGGATGACATCACCATATTTACTCCTCTGATTTCTATCATCGAAGATTAATTCGCCATCAGTAGCAAAGAGTTTATCTTGAAGGATCAAGGGCACATCGTAGTCCCCTTTAGGTAAGGGCAGCTCCAATTCGTATTGATCTTCAACAATATACATGCCTGCCAGACCCATATAAACATTGCGTGAGGTCTTGTCGATGGCATGGTCATGATACCAAATGGTAGCGGCACGGTCGTTAGGATAGATATAATCCTTGAAATATCCTGGCGGGATCAAGTCCTCCGCATGACCATCGTATTGTGGCAGTGACGCCATACCGTGCAAATGGGTAACTGTCTTAATATCGTCCCCATTTGCATCTTTGCCTAGCTGATTAACAAAGCGAACAACCGATTGCCGACCACCATCGGATTGCTTACCGCCTCTTTGCTTGATCGTTGGACCAGGACTAATGCCGTTGATAGTGAGACCAGAACTATTACCTTTATAACCCCAGATCTCCGTCATCAGTCCCGGCAAAATTTTAACCAGGGACTTCTGCATCGTGAGTTCATAGTAATCAGTAGTAGCATCTCGACGCACAGGCTCAAGGACTGGCGGTTTTTGGAAAGGAAGCTGAAAGCGCTGGATTTGAGGACTCAACAGAGTCTGAGCCCAAACAGGTTTTTGGTAGCCCAGAGGCAACAGTAGGGAGCCACTCCCCAGTAATCCGAGTTTGATGGCTTCTCTTCTGGTAATTTTCATATCGGCATTTTCCTTGTAAATTATGGATTAAATACCTTCAAGATAAAGTCTTTTGCTGGATAAAAGACCTAATATTTAGTGCTTATTTACACAGTGACCCTTTGCTTTCTCTCCCATAGCAATTAAGCTCTTTGTTCCTAAGTACCTCAACTAGTGAGCAAATCCGACGTTTGTGGTTCGGTTGAACACACTCTGAGAGCAACACAGGTTTGTTAAATTTAATTGCAGAGGCACAAATGAAGTCGCCATAAAAGAACTACCTCCTCCCTACTTGGGAAAATGGGAGCCTGTAATTACTAGGAGATCAAAGATGAACGAACAGTCCAATCGCGTTCCTGAATTTTTTGATAGTGAGAGTGACAAAAACCTACTTTGGCAATATGTGCAATCGATGAATCAAGAGACTATTGCTCATCTATCTCAACCAACTTCCCAGGAAGTGTTTCAGGTGATGGAACGCAATATTATCGGACTCCTAGGAAACCTCCCTTCAGAACACTTTGACACGACTATCAATACTAGTCGTGAACATCTAGGGCGTCTGTTAGTTTCAGCAATGGTTAGTGGCTATTTCCTGCGCAATGCTGAACAGCGCATGTTTTTTGAAAAGTCTTTACAAGCAACCCAACCAAGACCTTCAGGTGATGATTATAGCAATTCTAAGCATGGATGAAATCACCTGTCCCACAGCGAAAAGAGCTTGTTGGGATCATAGAGGTTTTTTATTACCGAGTTTTTTATCCCTCAGTTATAGCAACGGACATGTCAGTTAGGACATCCTATTTTGATTCAAAGTGAGCAGGGAGCAGGGAGCAGGGAAGTGTCCTAACAGCTGTGGCGACTGCTATAAAACACGGGGGTTCTCAGCTTCAATAAATTTTTAGATAGTTCACTGATT
>JAAHGS010000252.1 GCA_010692645.1 Symploca sp. SIO2E9 | reverse complement strand
GCTAGTCCATGAGTGTACCAAGAGGTGACGAAGGTGGTGCCGGTGAGCCAACCACCAATGGCGAGGTAGGCACAGGGGAAAAGCAGTATCCCCGACCAACCTACGAAGACAAAGCGATCGCGTTTTAACCAGTCGTCGAGGAGGTCAAACCATCCTCTCGTTGGCACGCGTCCTACGGCTGTAGTCATAGTTTCAAATCCTCTTGCCTTAAATGAGTGATTTTCAAGGATTTTAATGTTGACGCTTTTAGGTTGTTTTTTGACATTCCCACGCTTGTAATCGTGGGATTTGCAGGTCAATAGTTCATAAATCAGCGACTTCAACCTTGACAAGGATGTGTCAAACACCCAGCACTGGAAGCTGAATAAGCAGCTAGCAGTAACTTAATTTTTCTTAAAGTATCACATTTTCCACCTTATTATCCCGATACTCCTCAAGGAGGGTAAGGCTTTTGATGCCTGGATATAATAATAAAAAATTATCAGAGATTTTACAAATTGATACATATTTACTCAGAATTTAAATGAAGTTGGCTCTCACCTAGTCAAAAATGCTATGGTCACAGACTCAAATCAGTGAGATGCTTAGGCAGTAGAGTTCTATATGCAGACCTCGAAACAATGTTGTAATTGCCCCCATCCAGCCAAAGGTGCAGGAGAGTAGGGGCCAGTCGCAGTGTAGTTTGTACTAAGCTGCATCAGATTCCTCAAGTAGCTTTTCCAAAACAGCAGCTAATCGGCAGGATGATTTCATGACAGCATCAATAACCCAACAAGAAAACAGCACAATTTGTCAGTCAGTCTTAGGCTCCCGTCGTTTCAGTAACTACTGGTGGGCGACGATTGTTTCTATTGGAGGAACGGGTTTTTTACTGGCTGGACTCTCTAGCTACCTTCAAGTCGATTTGCTCCCAGTTGGTAACGCCACGCAGCTAGTTTTTATACCTCAAGGGGTGGCGATGATGTTCTATGGCATCGTTGGTGTACTACTGGCACTTTACCTATGGATGGTTATTCTTTGGGATGTTGGAGGCGGTTACAATAAGTTCGATAAAAAGACGGGAATGGTAAATATTTTTCGCTGGGGCTTTCCTGGCAAGAATCGCACCATTGAGTTCAACTGCCCTCTCAAAGATATCCTCTCAATTCGAGTAGAAATCAAAGATGGTCTCAATCCTCGCCGCTCCCTGCATCTGAGAGTCAAGAACCGTCGAGAGATTACTCTAACTCGTGTGGGACAGCCGCTGTCTCTATCAGAACTAGAAAATCAGGGAGCAGAACTTGCTCGTTTTCTGGAAGTTCCCCTTGAGGGCTTGTAAGGTACTTCCAAATCAAAACATATGTCAGAGGAGGGGGAGATGGGGAGATGGGGAGATGGGGAGAGAGGGAGATGAATCTTGATCTTATGTTTCTGGCGTCAATTGGACAATTTAGTTCTTGGAGTTCCTTTCAGTGACATCCTCACTGAGCAAATCAAGGATTATATCTGCTGATGATACAGATTTATACTGATTCAGTAGCCAAGGCTACAACAAGGGCGAATTAGATATGCACAAGAAAATCTGGCGCTGGTTACCAATACTGTTGCTGGTAGTCAGTCTAATCATGGGAGGATGTGGTACACAACAGGCAGCTTCTCTTGACTCTGGCGACTCTTCAACCACTCAAGTAAACTCAACTACTACCTCAACTAATATGACTCAGCAATTTATCGACTATGTACCTAGACTTGAAGGAAAAGCCACCGTGGTCATGACGGTTAAAGGCTCACCAATAACGATTGAAGTAAAAGGTGACGAGGCTCCAATCACAGCCGGAAATTTTGTTGACCTTGTCAAGCGAGGTTTCTATAATGGTTTAGTGTTCCATCGGGTAGTGCGCGAGCCTCAACCCTTTGTAGTTCAAGGAGGAGACCCAAAAGGGAACGGAACCGGCGGCTTTGTTGACCCTGAAACCTCCCAAGACCGCAATATTCCCTTAGAAATTCAACCCCAAGGCGCAGACACTCCCATCTACAGCCAGACTTTCCAGACAGCAGGGATCTCAGTTCCACCTGAGTTAACCCATACTCGCGGTGCTGTGGCTATGGCACGCTCCCAAATGACAGACTCAGCTTCTTCGCAGTTTTACTTTGCTCTGACGGAATTACCATTCTTGGATGGTAGCTATGCAGTCTTTGGGCAAGTAACAGAGGGTATGGAAATTGTAGACGAAATTCAGCAAGGCGATCGCATCGACTCAGCTGAGGTTACTCAAGGAGTCGAAAACCTCAAAACTTAGTTAAGGGAGTTGCTTAACCAAGTAATAAGTAATAAGTAATAAGTAATAAGTAATAAGCTTAGCTAAATACTCACTTGTACTTGTTACTTACTATTGTGACGTTGTGAGTCCCTGATTGTAGATCCTGAATCGATGGCTCGGGAAACTCAAATAGTTGTTACTGGCATCGGTTTGATTTCGGCTTTAGGTAACTTGGAATCTAGCTGGTACAGTCTTCTTGAAGGTAAGTCTGGCATTAGTTGGTATCAACCTTTTGCGGAATTAGTATCTAAACCTCTAGGGTTGGTTGGCAATGTCCCAACATCCTTGGAAAGACTCACCAAATTGGTTGTCTCAGATGCTCTTCGGGATGCTGGTTTAAGCCAGCCAATGACTGATTGTGGAGTGGTAATTGGCTCTAGTCGAGGTTCTCAGGCAGTGTGGGAGCAACTGGCGCGGGAATTGGGGACAAGGGAATTCTTGTCTAGGGAAGCAGGGGAGAAAATTAATGCCAGTACCCGAATCATCGATAGCGTTTACGAAAAACTCCCCTCACTTCCCCATGCCTCCATTTCCTTATCTCCATTCCCGATGGCAAGTTTAGGAGATTGGTTAGATACGCTTCCCCATCAAGCAGCACTATCTGTTGCCCGCCAGATTAGAACCTCAGGGCCAGTACTAGCACCAATGGCAGCTTGTGCTACGGGAATTTGGGCTCTCGCTCGAGGTTTTGAACTCATTCAAACTGGTCAATGTCAGCAAGTACTCGCTGGCGCTGTCGAAGCGCCAATCACCAGGCTAACTTTAGCCGGATTTGGTAAAATGGGCGCTTTGGCGACAACTGGTTGTTACCCTTTTGACCAGAATCGTGAAGGCTTAGTTTTAGGAGAGGGAGCAGCAATATTAGTGTTGGAGTCTGCTGAATTAGCTCTGAGGCGAGGAGTTCCAATTTATGGGCAATTGCGAGGCTTTGGTTTAACCTGTGATGCCCACCGTATCAGTGCCCCCGATCCCGAACAGCGTAGCGCGTCCGCAGCAGTTAAGCAATGCTTAAGTCGTAGCCAACTATCAACAGCTGAGCTCGACTACATTCACGCCCATGGTACCGCCACCAAGCTCAATGATTATCACGAAGCCCAACTGATTAAAAAGTTGTTTCCCCAAGGTGTAGCTGTTAGTTCTACCAAAGGAGCTACAGGACATACCCTAGGAGCCTCTGGCGCTTTGGGAGCAGCTTTCTGCTTGATGGCTCTAAAGCATCAGTGCCTGCCACCTTGTGCAGGTAACAAGCAACCAGAGTTTGATTTAGACTTAGTCAGAGTTCCGCGTCAGGGACAAATTAGGCACGTACTTTGTCTCAGTTTTGGTTTTGGGGGGCAAAATGCTGTAATGGCTTTTTCTTCTCTGGCTAATTAAGCTTTATTAGCTAATTCTCCGGAAATGCACGACTACTGTGGAACTATTAAAGGAAAAGCATTTGGGCAAATTGATTAAGCCTATTTGCAACTTGATACTTGATGGCTATACTGCACTCTTATGGATATAGAATCCCATCGGTTTATATCATTCTTTGAATCGGAGCAAGCAGCAGAACTATGCCAGCGAGCAACTGTTGAAAACTTTACTAACCAAACAATTCTCTTTGAAGAAGGAGAAAAACCTGATTTCTTGTATTTAGTTTTAGCTGGTCGAGTTGAGTTTAGAAAAAAACTCGGTACTAATCACTTTCAAACCCTAGCTACAGCTTTGCCAAATGGTTATTTTGGAGAACTGGGAATTTTAGATGGACAACCTCGCAGTGCTCAGGCAATTGTCTATGGAGGGACAGTCCTAGGTAAAATTGAGCGTCACCACTTGATGGAAATTGTCAATAGTACTAAAGGCAGTGTGGTAGTCAAACTTTTTAACTACACGATCCAACGTCTGAGAGAGTCTACAGAGGCATATGTAAAACAACTGGTTTATAAAGAAAGAATGGTTTTAATGGGGGAAATGCTCAACACAGTCATTCATGATTTAAATAGTCCTCTAATTGGGATTCATTTATCGAGTAGCGTACTTAAGGAAGTACATACAGACACAGAAACAGCGCAGTGGTGTGATCTAATCCAAGCTCAAGCTAAACGCATTTCAGCAATGACTGAAGATTTGTTGGAATTTGCTCAAGGTAATACTATTTTGCGTAAACAACCTTTAAATCTTGCTCAAGCCTTGGAAATATTTCAAGAACTAAACAGCGTTTATCTTCGGGAAGCACAAGTTGAATTAGTAATTCAGGCAGAAGATGTGGTTGTTAATGCAGATGAAAATAAGCTCATGCGTGTTTGGCAAAATTTGCTAAATAACGCAGTTGAGTCTTTTAATGGTCATGGTGGACGTGTCGAAATAAAGGCATGGGAGAGAGAAAAACAGGTTCAAATTGAGATCACTGATAACGGTCCAGGTATCCCGGAGGTGATTCGAGAGCGCTTATTTGAGTCTTTTGTAACCTACGGCAAGGGAACTGGTACAGGATTAGGAACAGCGATTGCCAAGTCAATTATTGATGCCCATGGAGGAAAAATTTCTTTTGAGTCTTATTCTCAACATGGGACAACTTTCTACATTAGTCTTCCTTTGGAGGCTAAGGCTTTGAATTCTTGTTGATAGTTCATTGTTCATTGTTCATTTTTGTTGCAAAAAAGTAATTTATTTGTGATCAGAAGACTGCACATTAGCATGGAGAAAGGGAATCTCACCAACCAGAAACTTGATGAGCCACACTGAAGAAATTCTCTCTCAATTACCTGATAACGCTCTCGAACGCTTGCGCAGTGCTGACAAACTCTGGAAAAATATGCGGCAAGAGGTAGCAACAGTCCCTATAATTGTTAAAGATAGCAAAGAGGTCTTGGGAAGCCCAGATTGGGATGTTGTTATTGCTGGTGGCACTTTGGGAATTCTGCTTGGTGCTGCCTTACAAAGGCAAGGCTGGCGAGTTGCCTTAATTGAGCGGGGCATTCTGCGCGGCAGAGAGCAAGAGTGGAATATTTCCCGTAAAGAACTAAAAGTATTCTTAGAACTGGAACTGCTAACAGAATCTGAACTAGAGCAAGCGATCGCAACTGAGTATAACCCAGCTCGCATCAGTTTTTTCCAAGGACCGGATTTCTGGATTAGGGATGTTCTCAATATCGGCGTTGATCCAGTTTTTCTCTTGGATACCTTGAAGTCGAAATTTATAGCCGCAGGTGGCAAACTCTTGGAGAACACCTCTTTTGTAGGTACAGTTGTACACCCTGATGGTGTCTCTGTGGAATTAAAGGTGAAAGGTGTAGACAAGTCTTATCAAACTCAATCTGCAACTCAACTGAAGGCAAGATTGCTCATCGATGCCATGGGGCATTTCTCTCCTATTATCAAGCAGGTGCGACAGGGGGAAAAACCAGAAGGCGTCTGTTTGGTAGTTGGTAGCTGTGCTCAAGGTTTTCCCAAAAATGACACTGGCGACTTGATTGTCTCGTTTACGCCTATACAAAATCAATGCCAATATTTCTGGGAAGCTTTTCCGGCAAGAGATGGCAGAACTACTTATTTATTTACCTATCTGGATGCTCACCCAAAGCGCCCTAGTTTAGAGTTTTTCTTTGAGGAATATCTGCGTTTGTTGCCAGAATACCAGGGTGTTGAATTATCTCAAATTGACTGGAAACGGGTGCTGTTTGGTTTCTTTCCTTCCTATCGCCAAAGCCCAATCAGAATTCCCTGGAGCCGAATTTTGCCTGTAGGGGATAGTAGTGGTAGTCAATCTCCAGTAAGCTTTGGTGGATTTGGTTCGATGGTACGACACTTGCAGCGTGTGAGCCAAGGCATCGATGATGCCCTGAAAGTTAATGCCCTCGGACAAAATGATCTCGCGCAGTTGCAACCCTACCAGCCCAATATTGCTGTCACCTGGATGTTTCAGCGAGCAATGAGCGTTGCTATTGAGCAAAAGCTGGCTCCTAATCAAATCAACGAATTACTCACTGGTATCTTTGAGATAATGGCACAGCTAGGAGATGAAGTCCTAGGTCCATTCTTACAAGACGTTGTGCAGTTTTCTGGACTATCGAAAACCCTGTTACTAACCTCTTTAACTAAACCTGGACTCGTGATACCAGTGATTCCTCAAGTTGGTTTAACCATCTTATTAGATTGGATGGTTCATTACCTTAATCTGGGTATCTACAGTGGCTTATATCCCTTAGGAAAATTGCTTAGTGAACCCATTAAAAAACTACCGCCAGTACCGCAATATTATTACCGTCGCTGGCTGGAAGCGTGGCATTATGGTTCCGGTAGCGATTACTAATGCAGGTGGCAGGGAAGAATCAGAAAACGTTTATTTATGCCTACCTACTTATAAACAAACAGAAAAAACCACAGGGAGTAGCACTCAAGAAGAATGAAAGTAGCAATTACTGGAGCAACGGGATTTGTAGGTAGCCGCTTAGTTGAGTGTCTGCAAGCCAAGGGACATCAGCCTTTAATACTAACTCGCAACTCGACAACTGCCTCCCGTAGCTTCCCTAATTTGGAAATAATTACCTACACACCAAAAAAATCCGGTAACTGGCAAAAAGCGATCGCCGGTTGCGACGGCGTGATAAACCTAGCAGGAGAGCCCATTGCTGAGAACCGCTGGACATCCGAATGCAAGCAAGAGATTTTCGATAGCCGTAAGCTAGGTACGCAAAAGATAGTCGAAGCCATTGCTATGGCTAATCCCAAACCAGCTGTGTTAGTTAATGCCTCAGCGATTGGCTACTACGGTACCAGCGAAACAGCAACCTTTGATGAAACTAGTCCCACTGGTAGAGATTTTCTCGCCAAGGTTTGCCAAGCTTGGGAAGCCGAAGCGGAGAAAGTCAAAGCGGCTGGCATCAGACTAGTGATTTTGCGTTTGGGAATTGTTTTGGGTGATGGGGGCGCACTTGCGAAGATGATAACCCCATTTAAGCTATTTGCTGGCGGTCCAATTGGTACAGGTCGTCAATGGTTTTCCTGGATTCATCGCGATGACCTGGTAAATTTGATCATTGAAGCCCTTACCAACCAGGAACTTGAGGGTACTCTCAATGCTACTGCACCAAAACCAGTATTAATGTCAGAGCTGTCTGAGACATTAGGAGATGTTCTCAACCGCCCCTCCTGGTTGCCTGTTCCAAGTTTTGCCCTGGAAGCCCTTCTAGGAGAAGGTTCTCAAGTGGTTTTAGAAGGTCAAAGGGTTTTGCCCAAAAGAACCACTAGTTATGGCTTTGAATATCAATACCCAAACCTTAAACAAGCACTAGCACAAATTCTGGAATCGAGCTAGTGCCGCTACGGGAAAATCAAAAGTCAAGCGTCAAAAAAGGCTCACCGATCCTGATTTGGTAAACCTTTTACATTATCTCCCCCTCTCCCCATCTCCCCATCTCCCCCTCTCCCCATCCCCCCCTCTTAACTGATAGATAAGGGGGAAAAGAAAATATCCCTAGCCCCCTCATCGCCTCATTCCCCAGTCATTATTGGAGCCGGCCTAACTCGATAGAGTTAGGCTCTACCTCATCCTTTACCCGCTGCAGTCGAGCTCCCACCTTCTGTAGTTTTGCCTCCAGATTTTCGTAGCCCCTGTCTAAATGATGCAATCCCTGAATCGTCGTTTTGCCCTCTGCTGCTAGCCCTGCTATTACCAAAGCGGCAGATGCTCGCAAATCTGA
>JAAHGS010000251.1 GCA_010692645.1 Symploca sp. SIO2E9 | reverse complement strand
CTCTGTGCGGGTGACACGTACTACTTTTACCTCAGATTTTCGCTCGTTTCCAGATGGTTTCATGGCTCTAGACTAACTAACTCTAAGTATAGCATAATTATCTAGAGCTTTCTACAGATATCTACAAGTTTTAAGTTAACAGCTCAAACCCCTACTCCTTGGATCATAGGACTAGTCGCAGCCGGATTGTTGGGAACTGTTGCTACTGCTTACTTAGTATTTCACAGTAGTACTCCCAACTCAGATATTACCGACAAAATCATGGTTGTAACTTCTCAGAATTTGCCTGTTCAAATCAAGGGTAATGGCATTGTACAAGCAGTACGAAAAATCACGCTCAGCCCCAAACTCTCTGGTAAGATCGACCAATTATACGTAGATGAAGGAGACTGGGTAGAAGAAGGCACATTGATTGCCCGTATGGACAGCGAGCAATTTCAAGCGCAAGTCAATCAATACCGAGCATTAGTTACCAAAGCTAAAGCTGACCTTGCCGAAAAGCTAGCTGGTAGTCGTCCTGAGGAAATTGCCGAAGCACAAGCAAGAGTAATTGCTGCTGTTGCCCGTGTTGCTGAGGCTCAGGCAAGGTTAGAGCGTGCCACAGAAGAACTTCAGCGCCAACAGGTGCTAGCCCAAGCCGGAGCAATCTCTAGCAATGCCCTAGGAGAATATCTCACAAAACAAAAGGAAGCAAAAGCTGTCCTTGATTCAGTTGCAGCTCAGTTAAAAGAACGGCAAGAGAGCTTGAGACTATTCCGTAAAGGTACACGAAAAGAGGAAATCGCTCAAGCACAGGCTGCTGTTGCCCAGGCGCAGGCGCAATTACAATACTATGAAACTCAATTGGACAATACCATGATTCGTGCTCCTTTTGCCGGTATCATTACCAGGCGATTTGCCCAAGAAGGAGACTTTGTGACACCAACAACCTCTGCTTCCTCCAGCGACGGTGCGATTTCAACTTCGATTGCTGAACTCTCCAGTGGTTTGGAAGTAGAAGCTAAAGTTCCAGAAGCCAACATTGCTAGTATAAAACCAGACCAACAAGTTAAAATTCGTACCTATGCCTACTCTGAAGAAGAATTTGAAGGCAAGGTTCGCTTAATTGCCCCGAGAGCAGTTCAGGAAAATAATGTTACTTTATTTCGAGTGAAGATAGCACTAGAAACGGGCAAAGACAAACTCAAGTCAGGAATGAATGTTAATTTGACCTTCATTGGTGAGGAAATCGAGAAAGCCGTAGTGGTTCCCCTAGCTGCTGTCATCACTAAAAAAGATGGTCAAACTGGTGTTTTAGTGCCAGATCAAAAGCATAAAGCTCAATTCCAACCAGTAACCATTGGTGCTACTTCCGGTGCTCAAACTCAAATTCTAGAAGGGGTATCTGAGGGCGAGAGGATATTTATCGAACCTCCAGCAGACCAAAAAATCAAAGGGGTTGATACTCTAGCATTTTGAGTTAGGGAACTCCAAGAATTAAAGACGCGGGGACAGGTCAACAGGTCGACAAATTAGATGGGGATTTGACCCCAACCAATTTTATGCACCCTATAGACGGTGGGGTATTTGACCCATATTAATTTCGATAAATTATCCAATTTACTTGGAAATACGACCATTAGAATCATCTCCCCCTCTCCCCATCTCCCCATCTCCCCCTCTCCTCAATGGAAGTCCCTTATGGATCTCTTTGAAAGCGTAAAAATGGCAATCACCACCCTGAGGACTCACAAGCTCCGCAGTGGTTTAACGATGTTGGGTATGGTTATTGGCAATGCCTCTGTTATTGCCATGATTGGTATTGGTCAGGGAGCACAGAACTATCTAGTGGGAATGCTAGAGTCCTTTGGAGCAAATCGACTGGCTGTGATTGGTTCAGATGAAGACATACAGAGTTTAAGAATCCAAGAGCCAACCCTAGTTTTATCAGACGCTGAGGCAATTAAAGCTCAAGTTCCTGCTGTCACAGAAGTGTCTCCGATGATTGCCTCTAGACTCTCCCTTACCTATGGCAGCCGACAGCTTTCTACTAACGTTTTCGGTACAACGCCAGAAATGACAGCTGTACTCAACATACCAGTACGCCAAGGGCGTTTTTTTGACCTCTCTCAACAACAGCAAAATGCTCAAGTGGCTGCTCTCGGTTCAGATGCTGCGCGTAAGCTATTTGACGATCAAAATCCCATCGGTAAGGAAGTGCAAATCAATAATTTGCCCTTTCTAGTAATTGGAGTGATGCAAGCTAAAGGTTCCCTAGGGGGAGATAATCCCGATGAGTTCATTTATGTGCCGATTACAACCATGGCAAACCAGATTGTCGGGCGTAAGTCTGCCTATGGAATTCCTATTGACTATATCCAGGTCACTGCCAAGGATCAAGATAGCATTAGGGCGGCAGCTTTTCAGATGACTAACGTGCTGATGCGGCTCCATGGCAAAAAAGACTTTACTATTGTCGCCAGTAAGTCTGTTCAGGATCTGGTCACTCAAGCTACCGGGGCGCTTTCGCTACTACTAGGAGCGATCGCTAGTATTTCTCTGTTAGTTGGCGGTATCGGCATTATGAATATTATGCTCGTTTCCGTCACCGAGCGCACCCAGGAAATTGGATTGCGCAAGGCAGTTGGCGCTACTCAAAGCGATATTTTGACTCAGTTTTTAATTGAAGCCGTGATTTTGTCAGTTGCTGGCGGTGTTTTAGGTACCTGCCTCGGCATTGGTGGCAGTATGATTGTCGGCATGCTAACTCCCCTGGAACCAAGCGTTCCTATCGCTGTAATTACTATGGCCGTTGGCGTCTCTGGTGGCATTGGTTTGTTCTTTGGCGTTTTCCCGGCGCGGCAGGCGGCGAAACTTGACCCCATTGTTGCTTTGCATAGTGCATGATAGGGCTTTTCAATTGAGTCAGGTACACCTTGTTGAAGGGAGAGGGGGAGATGGGGAGAGGGGGAGATGGGGAGAGGGGGAGATGGGGAGAAATTATTCTTATGGGCTAACTTTATTCCAAGAACTAAGCAAGTTGTACTTCATCAAGCGTGAAAACTGCTATTAATATGGTTGCCCCCTACACTCAAGTTCACAAACCTGTGATTATTCGCCTCGAAAACATCTCCAAAGTCTATGGTATTGGTGATCTCCAAGTCAAAGCCCTTGCTGATGTTAACCTTAAAGTTGGGCAGGGCGAGTATTGTGCAATTATGGGTGCATCTGGTTCTGGCAAGTCAACGGTGATGAATATTATTGGCTGTCTAGACCGACCAACCTCAGGACGTTATTATCTAGATGCCGTTGATGTCTCTGGACTCAGGGATAATGACTTAGCCAGAATTCGCAACCTCAAACTAGGATTTGTCTTTCAGCAATTCCACCTACTGCCGCAAATGACGGCGCTGGAAAATGTGATGTTGCCAATGGTTTATGCAGGCGTTACCCTAAATCAAAGACGCGATCGCGCTGTAGAGGCACTACAAAAGGTAGGGTTGGGCAATCGTATGCAAAATAAACCAACCCAACTATCTGGAGGACAACAACAGCGAGTGGCAATCGCCCGCGCCATCGTCAATAAACCAGTTTTACTATTGGCAGATGAACCGACGGGGGCACTCGATTCTCACACCACCGCCGAAGTTATGGAAATTTTTACCGAACTCAATGCCAGTGGAATTACAGTAGTGTTGGTAACTCACGAGCCTGAGGTTGCCCGTTTGACTAAGCGCATTGTTTGGTTCCGCGATGGTAAAGTTGTCCATTCCCATTTAAGCCCCGATGAAATCAATCAGCTTGCCTTTTCATGAACTGCTGCACCAGCACAATTAAGGCCTCAATCGCCGAATCTCGATGATTAGCATTGAGTGTCACTATTGGGGGTCGTTTATACTTATTAGCAAAACCCAAAGCGATCGCTACATTTTCGGTAGACCAAGCTCCCTGGCAATCCATATGGGTAAGAGCAATGATTCTAGGAATTTGCACACGCTGCTCCATAAAACTTAATAGTTGGCAGCAAGATTGAAAATTGCTAGGTCGATGGGCATCTACCAGAAGAATGTAGGCGTGAGCTCTGCGAATTAAGAGGTCCCACATAAAATCAAAGCGAGATTGTCCTGGCGTGCCATAGAGGTGTAACGCCATCCCCGGAGCAAATTGCAAGCGTCCAAAGTCCATTGCCACTGTAGTCTTGCTCTTGATTTTTGCTGTTTGATCTGTAGCTTGGCGGTCAGTATCAATTGCAGCAATTTCACTCACAGAACGAATAAAGGTAGACTTTCCAGAACCCACTACACCAGTCACAACTAAACGCATAATTTCCACTCTTACTTGCTGCTCCTTAGGAAACTCAGCAAGTTTTGCATGAAGGAACTGCTCAAGTCTGAGCTATGATCATCTTCGTTGTCACTAGCAGCCACTGCAACTGGCTCTAACAATTTTTCTGCCGAAATTCCGGTGGTGGGGGGTGCAACTGTTGGTACTTCTGTTACTAAACCCAGACTAATTAACCTAAAGGCAGTCTTTTGAATAGTTTCGGGAGGTTGTTGCAGGTCATGGGCAATCAACTTGAGACTAACAGAATCATCCGCCAACTGCCAAACTTGGTTTTCAAGAGCATCTAGCTGCCAGTGAAGCTTGCCTATAAATACTCTCGATAGAGCAGAATCAAACTCTGGTAACTTGGGAGTTAATGGTGTCCAATCGCGCAACGCTCGCAGACCTATAAGTGTTGCTTCAGTTGCACGAATGCTTAAGCTAGTCATTTCTGTTGTAGGCAAAGTCGTTTTGGAGTTAAATATAAACTTGGCATTTTCCAGCTGAAACAAGCCGCAAACTTGCCGCAATACCTGGTAACGGAACAATAGTTTTAGTTGCTCTGGTTGCAGAAAACCCTGTTTTTTTAAATAAAGACCAATTGGCTGATTTGCCGGACACCTGTTAAACTGCTCACGCAGGACTTTTGGACTAATCCAGCCTCGCTTGTAAATTATTCTGAATAGGCCTTGATGGTCTAGGCGGTCAGTAACAGCCACGATGCGACCTTGTTTAAAGAGAGCATGCCGGATTCTTTGGTGTTGATCATGGCAATTAGTCTTGAATTTAAGGGAAAGTAATCCGGTCTTACTTCCCTGATCAAGAAATTTCAACAGTTCTGGTAGGGAAAATTCTGATAAATAGCCGGTAATTTCCATTACTCTATCACTTTTTACAAACTAGTGACCAATAGCTGAACATCCACTTAGATTTTCTAGTGCAGTTAGGAATACATAAATTATCAGTCCAAATATTGTGCTATCTCTCTCGGTAATTGCAACTGATCAAGGACTTCAGTCTCAATAAACTAGTTTATTTGGTAAATAGTCAAGAACTACCAACTCTGCCTACTAGTTGTTTATATTTATTTTAGATCTCAAATAAATGAAATTGATGTAGAATTGTTGCTAGCATGGGCGGAATCTGACTTTGAGGGTTGATCGGAAAAAACTAATACTAGTTTGCCCAAAAAACAGAAAAAGAACTTTGAACAAGAGTGGCGCAGTCCCTTAACAGGGCTGAGTTTTTAACGAAGGCAGGAGGCAAGAAGGCCCGATGCTGGAGGAATCTGCCTTCTTGCCTCCTCGCGACTAAAGCGAGCAAGGGTTTAAATCCCCCACTTCTTTAAGTGGCTTGTATTTGGATGGGGATTGACCCCCATCCAAATACTCCCTCCTGCCTTCTGCCTTCTGCCTCCTTCAACTTGCGCTGGTCGCGATTCCCCTACGACCTGCCGTAGGATGTCCGTTAGTGGAGCGTGCCGAAGTGTCGGGCTGTAACCCTTAGGGTTATGCTCGCTCGGGCCCTCGCGGAAATCTAGATCGATCAGCAGGTTTTAACCTACCTTGACAGTTAGATTTTCTGGCTGTTAGAACCGAGTGAGCCTTATGGCGCTTATCATAGACATCAGGCTTGTCACTCTTTGATGCCCTATCCTCAAGCCAAAGTTACTGATCGGCAACTATGCGAACCTATTATTGCGGCGAAGTAAGACAACAACAAATTGGAGAGACACTTACCTTCTGGGGATGGGTAGACCGTCGCCGCGATCACGGGGGCGTGATCTTTCTAGATTTGCGCGATCGCACCGGTATTATCCAAATTGTAAGTGACCCCCAGCGCACCCCAGATTCCTATGAGCATGCTGAAGCTCTGCGCAATGAATATGTAGTTAAGGTTACAGGCAGAGTCAGTCAGCGTCCAGAAGAATCCCTTAATCCCAAATTGCCTACTGGTGAGGTAGAAGTTTACGCTGATAGCATTGAATTGCTCAATGCTGTTCGTAAGCAGTTACCTTTCCAGGTTTCAACTGCTGATCTTGAGCCGGTACGAGAAGATTTACGGCTAAAATATCGCTACTTAGACTTAAGACGCGGTCGCATGAGCAAAAATCTACAACTGCGCCATCAAGTCGTCAAGGCAATGCGCCGCTATCTTGAAGACCAACAAGGCTTCATTGAAGTGGAAACACCAATCCTGACTCGCTCGACTCCAGAAGGGGCTAGGGATTATTTGGTGCCTTCAAGAGTTAATCCTTCTCAATGGTATGCTCTGCCGCAGTCGCCTCAGTTATTTAAGCAATTATTGATGGTATCCGGTTTAGACCGCTACTATCAGATTGCCCGCTGTTTTCGGGATGAAGACCTTAGGGCTGACCGACAACCAGAGTTTACTCAATTGGACATGGAAATGAGTTTCCTGTCTCAGGAAGAGATTCTACAGCTCAATGAGGAATTAATAGCATATATCTTCAAAACTGTCAAGGGCATTGACTTACCTATACCTTTCCCTCGCCTTACTTATGCCGAAGCCATGGAGTATTACGGCTCAGATAAACCAGATACGCGTTTTGGCTTGAAACTGGTTAATCTCTCCCAATTGCTCAAAGACAGTGGCTTCAAAGTCTTTTCCGGTGCGATTAAGGCTGGAGGAGTCGTTAAAGTGCTGCCTATTCCTGGCGGTAATGCAGCAATTTCCAATGTGCGTATTAAACCAGGTGGTGACTTATTTAAAGAAGCAACTGATGCTGGGGCTAAGGGTGTAGCTTATGTGCGGGTGAAGGCAGGGGGCGAAATTGATACCATTGGCGCAATTAAGGATAATCTCAGCGATACCCAGAAGCAAGAATTATTAGAACTCACTGGTGCAGAAGATGGTCATCTGTTACTATTTGGCGCTGGTCCTACGGAAGTAGTTAATAAAACCCTTGATCGTCTGCGTCTAGTGATTGGTAAAGAATTGGGTTTAATTGACACCACCAAGAATAATTTACTCTGGGTGACAGAGTTCCCTATGTTTGAGTGGAATGCTGATCAAAAACGATTAGAGGCTCTACATCACCCCTTTACGGCTCCCTATCCAGAAGATTTACATGACCTGAAAACGGCAAGGGCGCAAGCTTACGATTTGGTTTTTAATGGTTATGAAATTGGCGGCGGCAGTTTAAGGATTTACCAGCAAGAAATTCAGCAGCAGGTATTTGAGGCAATCGGCTTATCTCCAGAGGAAGCTAGTAATAAGTTTGGGTTTTTGTTGGAGGCCTTTGAATATGGCGCACCACCCCATGGAGGAATTGCCTACGGTTTAGATAGATTGGTAATGTTGTTGGCGGGAGAGGAGTCAATTCGAGATGTGATTGCTTTTCCGAAAACGCAACAGGCTAGTTGTCTGTTAACTGATGCTCCGTCTGGAGTCGATGCTAAGCAGTTGAAAGAATTGCATGTTGCTTCGACTTATAAGCCAAAAACTTAGCCGCAAGTTCATGGTTGATTGTTGGTTAGGATGCAATCAGAATTTAACTAATGGTGGGGGTTTGGGGGAGGCAATAAGTCCCGCGCTCTAATCTACGATTGAGCGCCGGGATACATGGACATCCCCCAAGTGAATTTTATCTACTCCGGCAAGAAGACCCTCGCTTTTAGCGACGGGATGAATTGCCAGTCAGTGTTTAAAAACCGCCTTGACGCTCCATAAGAATAGGTGTATTATAGAGCATAAGGAGGTGATACAAGTG
>JAAHGS010000250.1 GCA_010692645.1 Symploca sp. SIO2E9 | reverse complement strand
GAGAGAGAGTTATCTGTTAGAGAGCAAGTTGGTATAAATCTCTATAATAAGCTTAAATCCCTTTCTCAAAACTTTATTGTTTCTTGTTAGCTGTTCCTCGCTAAAATTGAACCAGACTAGAACCCACAGGACATCTTATTTCTGATGAATTATCTTTCGGCACACTCAACATTATTGGTGGTTGCCTTGAGGGTTGGTCAGTTTTACAAATCTGGGTGAGAGTAGTATTACCTTCCTTGGCTTCAATTACGAAGACAGCACCTGCGTAGCTTGGAAGTTCAGAATCCTTTGCCACGGCAGTAATGATCACACTTTTTGTACCATCTCCCTGCGGCAGAAATTGGTAGCGATAGGACTCAGTTTCTGTCCTTAATCCAATACTAACTTGTTCAATAGCGGTAGCAAATTTGCCTTGTTGGGAATAATGAGCCTGCTGCACTTGTGTCAGAGCATACATATACTTTTTGGTTTCCTCTTCTGGGGTTCCAGATATCTGCCTATTTAAATCTACCAGGGTAATCACCTGAATATCTTCAGGCACTGTAGTTAATTCTGAAGTTTTCTCGAAAAATATGGCTTGATTTCTAAACTCTGTTGGTCTGGGTAACCCAGGTTCAAGTTCATCTAGTTCTAAGCGTAGTTTACCATCAGCAGTAATCTCAAAAATAGTTAAAGCCTCTTGATCAGCGCTTAGCTGGATATCCAATTGCATTGGTTGAGTTGCCGGATTAATCTGGTAGTCAACCTTCAGAGCAACACTAGAGCCTTCAGGAGTTGGTAGCACCATAAATAATTCGCCCTCTGGCGCAAAAATAAAGGTAAATTCTTGCTTTGAGACAGGGTCATTTGCTTGCCATCGCCCTAACAATTGTTCAGTAATATCTTTGGTGTCAACTTGCTTGGCGACAAGGCAGAAGTTGTAGGTACCATAACAGAAGGAAACTTGTGGGAAAGAAGCTTGTACTCCTTTCCCATCCCTTGCATACTGAAGGACGGAGCTTGTATTCCCAAGGCCCTGGGCTTTCCAAGGCAAAAGCCTGTGGTCAGCTTCTGGAACTACAATCACTGTTAACGCTATTGTGGGAAGAACACTTACTGGTATACTTACTGTACTCAGTAGCCCGATGATCAGTGCTTTGACAATTAACTGGTTAGGCAAAAATGACTTTAGCAAATACTGACTAAGCTTACCAATCATTTTACTCATGAATTTTAAATTCATAAACTCACTGAATTTTAACAGCTAGTCTTGCTATTACTCAGTGACAACCGTAATTGTTCGGATCGATTATTTCCGTAAATGCTCTGAGTGCAAAGCAACCCGTCCAAGGTTATGCTGAACATATGAAAGAGCGAGTGATGAGCCTTAAGATGGCTATTAAGAAACCTTTAGAACTCAACCAACCCGATGTTGGCAAATTTATTCGTGAACTTCGTAAAGAATCTGGACTAACACAAGAGAAGTTTGCAGCTTTGTTGGGCGTTACTTATCCTACGATTAGTCGCTGGGAAAATGGACGTGCTCAACCCTCTCCACTGGCTATGGAGAAACTTGAGAGACAGCTAAAGCGACTAGGAAAACGTGGCCAGGATTTGTTGGAGGAGTATTCAGGAGTTGACTGATGACTTTCTCCGGTTGAAAAAACATCTGGCTTTCAAGAGTTTTACTCTCGATTTTATTATCTTACCCTCGAGGTGTGGGAAGATAATAAAATCGAGGGGGTTGGGGGAATCGACAGCATTATAGCAACACCAATTCTCGACAATAGCTGGAGACTTAGTTGACAGGAGTCCTTGATATATGGTTACTTCAACACTTAGATCTCTCTAGCCACTTTTGAGAAATGGTTTAATCCTCTAAATGCGCAAGCCAGTACTCGAATTAAACTGGTTTGTACTAAATAAATTGCAGCTTTCGATTAAGCTGTTACGCATTTAAATCATATATTTATTTGATATTAGTTAATGGCTGAAACTCTTCTGCCTTCTGCCTTCTGCCTTCTGCCTTGCTGTTGTGCATTAAAAATGCACAACAGCTTATCGTTGGCACGAACAGCTTACTGCCAATTAACCTGGTTTCGTTTGATACTTCCAACCCTTTGTAGGGTCTGACCAATCACAAGCATACCCCTTAGTGTCTGACATAAATTGATTCCAAGGAACTGGCTTAACCAAACTCCTAGTAGAATAAACTATTTTAAATAAACCATCTTCTTGCACCTGACCAATCCGCACAAATTTTGAGAGGTGATGGTTCGTTTCCATCCTTACTGGACCTCCCGGAGCCTCAAAAGTTTGACCATAAACGGCTTGACGTACTTTTTCTAAATCCTCAGCAGTTCCTGCTGTTTCCACTGCCTGCTTCCACAGATAAACAGCAGTGTAGGCAGCTGCCATCGGATCGTTAGTTACTCGGTTTTCGCCATACCTAGTCTTAAAAGCCTTGACAAATTTCTCATTAGCTGGATTATCCAGTGTTTGGAAGTAATTACAGGTAGCATAATGACCTTTAAGATATTGTGATTCAATTGCCTTAACTTCTGTTTCGGCAACGTTTACTGACATCACAGGATACTGATTTGGCTTTAAACCAGCATCGTATAACTGTCGGAAAAATGCCATATTACTTTCACCACTAAGGGTATTGAAGACCGCACCACCATTTGGCAGCATAGTTTGGATATTACTAATTATCGGCGAGACTTCTTGATTACCCAAAGGCAGATAATATTCTCCAACAGCTTTGCCCCCTTTTTCTTTTAGTTGTGCTTTAATAATTGCATTGGCAGTTCTAGGAAACAGGTAGTCAGAACCAACTAGGAACAATTTTTTACTTTTGTTAGCTAGTAACCAATCAACTGCAGGCTCAATTTGCTGGTTTGGAGTAGCGCCAGTATAAAAGATATGTTGAGAACACTCCTGTCCCTCATACTGCACTGGATACCAGAGCATGTGTTCTTTCTGTTCAAAGATTACTTTGAGTGCCTTGCGACTGGCAGAACTCCAGCCACCAAAAACTACCAAAACTTTCTCTATATCAATAATTCTTTTTGCCTTTTCCGCAAAAATAGACCAGTCTGAGGCAGCATCTTCAATAATTACTTCTATCTGTTTCCCTAAGACTCCACCAGTAGCATTTATTTCATCAATCGCCATTTTTTGAGCATCAACAACCATCCTTTCGCTAATCCCCATCGTGCCACTGAGGGAATGAAGAATACCGACTTTGATCGTTTTGCTGCTATCTCCAGCAGTAGAGGTCTTAGATAAAGTCAGTGATTGAGAATCATTTAAATCTTGGTGTGTAGTTTTTAGTTGAGAGCTAGCGCAAGCTTTGAGCAGAAGACTGATTGTCAAAGTACTAAAGCTGTAGGTTAGAAATTTGCGTCGTCCACATCGTCGTGCCATTGCTGAAGATATCTTTTGTTTGATACAATTAGAGACCGTTGTAAAACAATATCTAATTCAGGTTTTCTTAAACCTAATGCCTAAAATCTAATACCTTACACTTTCTAGTTAAGCTTGTAGTGTTTAAGCATGCCATATAAGTTTTGTGGCTAAACCTTGGTCAAGGTGTTACAAGCTTACGGGTATAACAATAACTGTGCCGGGGGGAATAAACCTTGTTCCCTCGGCCTTTAGGGGAGGGCTGGGGAGAGGTTGCTCGGGATTTATGCAAGAGGTCTAAACTTAGCTAGGCGCAATTACTTGGCGGTTTACAACTGGCTGCCAGAGGTAAAACCTTGAAAACTATTAAATTGTGTCTGCTGACAATCATCGGAAACATACAACCAATGCGACGGCAGCAGTGATCGTCAGAACAAAGCAATTTCTGGCTAAGGTTAGTATAAGGAAAAAAATTGGCGCTGGCTATGCGCTATCTGTAGCAATTGCCATTTTAGGCACAAGTGCTGGGCTGGCAATTGGAGATCATTACCAACGGCAGGCAAACGCTGGTATAACGCGCATCCAAAAGCAAAAGGAACAGCTAACAGATTTAAAAATTGCCATTGTACAGGCGCAATTTCATGCCTCACGAATTGCCTTTGCCCTAGGCAATCCAGTCTGGATGCGACAAGAAAGCCAGCGCTTTGCAGAAGCAATCGAGGAAGCTAAACAACTGCATGCTGAAGCAGAAAGCTCACTGAGTAATTCAGATGACCGATGTGTTCAGGAAACAGAGAAACTAAATTCCTTACTCAAAACCTATAGCCACACTGTAGAAGCCTATGGAAAACTGATCAACTCCCTCCTGCTCGAAATCAATACCTCTTCTTGGCAACCAGATGAGATAAACTCTGCCCAAAAGTTACTCTTAAGTAATAACAATGGAGAAATAGCAATCACTCTCGATCTTCTCGTTGAGAACTTAAGCGAGCAAATCAAAGTTGCTCAGGAGCAACATACCCATGGGATCACCAAACTCAACGAAGCAAGTACCTTGCAAGACCAGATGATTTTTGGCAGTATGGTGCTATCAATAGCGATCGCAGTGGTACTAGCTCTTTATACCAGCACCGTCATCATCGAGCCCATCGAGGAAGTTATCAGTGTCGCCCAAAAAGTAACACAGGAGTCGAACTTCGCGCTCAGGGTAGCTGTTACTAACACTGATGAAATCGGCATCCTCGCTACATCCCTCAATCAGCTGATTCAGCGCATTGGAGCTTACACCCAGGAGCGCAAGCAAGCAGAAGCCCAACTAATTCAGACGGAAAAAATGTCCAGCTTAGGATCCCTGGTTGCTGGCGTTGCCCACGAAATCAACAATCCCGCCAACTTCATCTATGGAAACCTTCACCACACTGATGACTACATCCGGGATTTAATCTCACTGCTATATTTATATAAGCAACAGTATCCCGAAGCCAATCAGGTTATTCAAGAACACCTGCAAGCAATTGACTTTGAGTTCCTTATCCAAGACTTACCTAAAATCCTTTCCTCAATGAAAGAAGGCGCTGAGCGCATCCGCGAGATTATCATCTCCCTGAGAAACTTCTCCCGTCTAGATGAAGCCGAAATCAAGCCAGTCAACCTTCAAGATGGAATCGACAACGCCTTACTAATTCTCAACAGCCGCCTCCAGAAAGGAGTTAAGATAATCAAGGAGTACGGTGAATTACCGCTAGTAGAGTGTTCTCCAGGGCAAATTAATCAAGTCTTCATGAACATTCTCTGCAATGCCCTCGATGCCTTAGAAGATTCAAAATTCAACAACTCCAACTCAGGAGTTGGAGAACCCGATAGCGCCTTACCCTGCATTAAAATTCGCACAGATATTAAGGAATTAGGGAGTAAAGAGAATACCCCTGAGGTAGTCATTCACATTATTGACAACGGACCAGGTATTCCAGAGAAGATTAAAGAGCAAATATTTGACCCATTTTTCACGACGAAAGAACCTGGTAAGGGTACTGGTTTAGGTTTAGCGATTAGCTACCAAATTATTACCCAGCATCAGGGTACAATTCAGGTGAAATCATTACCGAATCAGGGAGCAGAGTTTGTGATTACTTTACCAGTGCAGGCACCTCTTGAGCCTCCCGAAATGCCAATAGAGGAGCAGTTGGAGCAGGGGAAGAATAGCTTTACTCAAGAGTAATCTAAAGTTGACATCCTCCCAGCGCGTGTTTCGCGGGATTCCTAAACCTCGCAATGCGAGGTTTGGAGCTTCTTCCACATCTGCGTACACTACCAACTCGCGTTAGTTATGTTCCCGTCTTACGTCATGTCCACAGACTTTTGACCCATTGCAGAGTCCCGATTCCGCAAGCCCTGCGGTACGGAGTCTTGCAAGACTTGGTACTTGTTGCTTAGGCTTTTTACCAAGCTTTGCATTCCTAGCCGGAACCCCCTAAACCTAGTTTTTCAAGGTGCTAATACCTACTGCGCCGTGTTTTCGCGTTTCGGTATCTCTCAATTGTACAACTATGTGGAGGCACGGCATTCCTGAGTGCGCGTCGCCTGGGGAAACCCCAGGCTTTTATATCGCACGTCTCGTCGCTGAAAGCGACGAGAGGAATGCCGCGAATACAGATGAACAGTTGTAGCTCTTCTCTGACAGCGCTTGTTTTAGCTGGCGGCAAGAGTTCGCGTATGGGTTCTGATAAGGCTCTAATCCCCTGGGAGGGCATACCCATGCTCACACGAGTCACTCAGACAGCAGCAGCTTGTTGTCAGCAAGTGTACATCATTACACCCTGGCCGTCGCGCTATCTGGCGGTTGTGAACGAGTGTTATCAGTTCCTAGAAGAATCTAACCCAGGGCAGGGACCACTTGTTGCACTAGCTCAAGGATTTTCTCAAATTGCTAGTAAAAGTCCCCCAAATTGGATTTGGCTCTTGGCTTGCGATTTGCCTTGCCTACAGACTAAGCTAGTTCAAACTTGGATAAGCCAGTTGAGTGAGCTTGCTCCTGAAACTCTAGCACTAGTTCCCCAGCAGAAAGGCAGGTGGGAACCTCTGTGTGGATTCTACCGCCTTGGAGTTCAGCAAAATCTGCAAAATTTTATCCAGCAGGGCGGGCGTTCTTTTCAGGTTTGGCTGTCTCAACTACCTGCTAAGCCACTACCTGTGGGAATACTAGAAGCAAAAATGCTGTGGAACTGCAACACTCCTGAAGATTTAAATTATCGCAATACGGATGCCAAGTTGTAATCAAACAAGTAATTTACTCATTCAAGAAACTTTATGAATCATTTCTTTCACTTCGAGGCAGATTTTGTCAATTCCCTCCGTTGCATTCCCATGCAGGTTCGCTTCAAACTCGACACCTGCGGTATCAAGTTGAAATTAGTCCAGTGGCATAATTTCGATCAACAAGAGCGTCAGGCGCTAGTGGAAATGCCCTGTACTACCCCAGTTGAAATTCAAACCTATAGGGAATTTTTGCGTCACCTAGTCAAGGAACACACTGGTTTGGAAGCAACGGATCTAGCAATTGAGCCTGATCCACCCTGGATGTCGTCAAAGGTAATTCCCGATAGTGTCCAAGAGAAAGCCGAGGAAGTAGGAATTGCCCTGCTATCTGAGCAGTGGGCGAATCTAAGTATACTCCAGCGCTTTGTGCTGATCAAGCTAAGCCGTCCTAGCCATGAGAACAAAAATTTCCTGCCAGCTCTCGAGGAATTTGATTTAGTTAAAAAACTTCCCAATGAACAATGAACAATGAACAATGAACAATAAACCCCTCTATACATCTTAGATTTCAAACTCTACCACCTAACTTCGCACTAGCCCATATGTAGTTTTACGAAGTCAATCACAGTAGAGAGTCCTTCCCCAGTTTTCAAGTTAGTAAAAACAAAAGGTTTATCACCTCGCATCTTTTTGGCATCCCTGTCCATAACCCCTAAATTAGCTCCTACTAAAGGGGCAAGGTCAATTTTATTAATCACTAGCAAATCAGATTTAGTGATTCCTGGTCCCCCCTTGCGGGGAATTTTGTCACCAGCAGCGACGTCAATTACATAGATAGTCAAATCGACCAATTCTGGACTAAAGGTTGCCGCCAAGTTATCGCCTCCACTTTCTAAGAACACGAGGTCTAAATTATTAAACCTTTGTTCTAGCTTTTCAATAGCTGCCATGTTGATTGAGGCATCCTCACGGATAGCAGTGTGGGGACATCCACCAGTTTCAACCCCAAGAATGCGATCGCCTTCGAGTGCCTGAGAACGTACCAAAAACTGTGCATCTTCCTGAGTATAGATATCATTAGTGACCACAGCAATATTACTCTGGGCACGCATTGCCTTGCATAGTGCATCTAAGAGAGCAGTTTTTCCAGAACCAACAGGACCAGCAATACCGACACGAAAAGCAATCATCAGATAGGAAGCCTTATCTCAAATAAACAAAAGAATGCTACAAATAGTCTGAACTAAAAGTAATTATTACTTATTACCTCTTACTTATTAAGAGAGAACTTCTTAATAGGGAATTGGCAACCGGGATGCTAACTTTCAAGAAAAGGCAGGGAGATGAGTTTGACCTCACGGGGTGACAAGCAGGTTAAAGTCGATACAGGGTGTGGGGTGTGGGGTGTAGGGTGTAGTGAAAAAACCATGAGCAAGACTCCTAAAATTAAGATTTAGTTGTCAACAACACCGGGTGAATAG
>JAAHGS010000025.1 GCA_010692645.1 Symploca sp. SIO2E9 | reverse complement strand
TTTCTCAATCCCAAATTATAGGATTTACAATTTAAACAGGAGCAAAGCAACTCTCCTTCAGCAGACTCCAACAGCGAGGTTCACTATGGCTGCTCAATTAACTATTACAGAAATTGATAAGCTACAGCAGGTTTTTCAGGATTACGCACCCGCACAGAAAGCACTGGCAACTCTGGCAGCACAAGATGGCAGACTGGAAGAGTCTTTTAATGAGCTCTGCCATGAGGAATACGGAACACTACCGCAAATGCCTACAGGTAAATCCCTGTGGGGGGTAACGCTTAAAAATCTGCGCCAAGAACTCTGCGGTGATGATAGTTTTCGTACTAAGGTTCAAGAATATAGCAAAAATCCTGGCAGTACCCCCTTGTTGACAGGATTGATTGTTTATCTAGTGGGGATGGCAGGGTTACCCCTCGATCCTGCGATCGCAACTTTTGTGGTACTCTATCTTCTCAAAGTCGGATTTAATATCTTTTGCGAATATACCGAAGCTGCTGTTGATCAAGATTCGCGGCGTATACCCCATGATTGAAAGAGACGCGGAGAGGGGGAGATGGGGAGACGCGGAGAGAGGGAGAGGGGGAGAGGGGGAGATGGGGAGACGCGGAGACAGGTCGACGCGGAGAGGGGGAGATGATTTTATGATTGTAGGTTGGGTTGAGCCACGAAACCCAACATATATACTAAACGAAACCCAACATATATACTGGTCATAGTTGGGTTTCACTTCGTTCTACCCAACCTACTGTGCTACTGTGCTATTCAATAGCTTGCCGATAGTGAGGCTGTTTGATTGCCCAAAAAGATTAGAGAACTCAAAAACATTTTGCGCCAAGCAGGGTTTATTGTTCGACAAGGAAAGGGAAGTCCATACCGTTTGGACACACCCATTACTCCCAGAGTTACCGATAACCCTTTCGGGCAGAGAAGGAGATGATGCTAAGCGTTACCAGAAAAAAGCTGTGAGCAATCGTCTTGAAAGACTGGAGGAATTATGAAATATAGTATGTTGATCAACTGGTCAGATGAAGATCAAACCTTTGTTGTCACATTTCCTGAGTTCGGTAGCTGCCAAACTCATGGTGATTCTTATCAAGAAGCGGTTAAAAATGCAACTGAAGTTCTAAAACTTCTTGTAGAGACCTATAAAGAACAAGGAAAAGCACTACCTGAACCCCTTAAACTAGATAAGCAGGTAGTTTGAGCTATTCCCAACTTTCAACTTTGATTTCTCGTTTAAAATACATAGATAAAGCTCAATTGGCAAAAGATCTATGGAAAGGGTAAACATAAAAGTAGAAGCCCAACGGTTGATAGAGAAATTAACGGAAAACTCGACTTGGGATGACCTGATGTACGAGATTTATGTTAGGCAAGCTGTTGAAGCTGGACTTGCTGATAGTGAGGCGAATAGAACTACTCCTGTCCAAGATGTTCGGGCGAAGTTTGGGCTAACAGTGTGAAAGTTGTTTGGACAGATACAGCAGTAGCACAGCTTTCGGCAATTCATGCTTACATTACTCAAAACTCACCTCCTTATGCGATGAGGGTAGTTGATCGCATAACTAGGCGTTCAGAACAAATTGCTAATTTTCCTTATTCAGGTCGAATCGTGCCAGAGTTTGAAAATGAACACATCCGAGAAGTAATTGAAGGTTCCTATCGGATTATTTACTACGTCAAAACTGGGCAAATTGATATACTTACTATCATACACGGTTCACAACAGATTAGTTGATATTTTCTGATCACCAGTCTATTGTAGGTTGGGTTGAGCCACGAAACCCAACATATATACTGGTCATAGTTGGGTTTCACTTCGTTCTACCCAACCTACTGTGCTCTGACTACTATTGTAGGTTGGGTTGAGCCACTGATCACCAGTCTATTGTAGGTTGGGTTGAGCCACGAAACCCAACATATATAATAAACGAAACCCAACATATATACTAGTTATAGTTGGGTTTCACTTCGTTCTACCCAACCTACTGTGCTATTTAATACTAAGAATCCCCCAGCGTTGGAGCCTAATTTGGCGGAAAAATTGGCGATCGCTTTTGCTATATTGTTTTTTGTACTTACGGTAGTCTGTTATGATTTCTCGCCACAATTTCTGCAATTGCGGTAAAGTCGAACATTTTTGAATCTGACAAGCAACAGCATTTTTCCACTGTTCTAATTTCCGATAACTAATAAATTGTCCACCCACATCACGGCGATGTACAAAAACCACATAGGCCCAGCATTCAACGCGCACAATCAAGTGCTGGGGAATTTTAAGCAATCTCGCAATATCACCAATACTGATGCGGAGTTTCTGAGCAGGTTGGAGGCAATTAAATAGAGTAGTCATAGCAGACGCGGAGATGGGGAGACGCGGAGATGGGGAGATGGGGAGACGCGGAGACGCGGAGACGCGGAGATGGGGAGAGGGGGAGATGGGGAGACACGGAGACGCCGAGATGGGGAGACGCGGAGACAGGTCGACGCGGAGACACGGAGAAATAATGAAACCAACAAGTAATAAGCAATAAATATTCTTGTTTTCACTTATTACTTATTACTTATTACTTATTACTTATTACTTCTCCTTCCTGGGCAGATCCCAAATCACCTCATATTTAGTATCGGGGACATGTTCACGCCACCATTTGAGATGTCCTTCGGCGTCTGATTTGGTGCGATAACGGTCAATAATCGACCATTGCAGCTTATTATGCAATAGACGTGCGATTGCCCACGGCCTGAGTCTGTCTCGATAGGACATAATTTAATTGTCTCCTTTGAGTTAATTGGGAGCCAGAGCCAGCCTGGTAGCGTTCAACTTCATCAGGCTGGCTTTTTTTTCTGGGTTGCAGTTACAACAATATTAAATTACTACATTGTTTTTATAAATTCAACCCTTTAGTAGAAAAAAATTTGGATTTAGAATATTACTTAATAATCTGAGTTCGATGTTGGGAAAATGACAATAATCTAGTAAATTAAATACATATTTTCTGAATGACAAGAGAGTGCTTGAAGCTGATCTTTATTAATGGAATTTAGGTTAGTTATTCGGGAACTTAAAATAGCGCGGGAAAGGTTGAAGGAGGTTTTATGAGCGTGACAGGAAAAACAGCTTCTCAGTTACATGAAGAATGGAGGAAAAACCCTGAATACCTCAGGGAATATGAGGCATTGGAGGAGGAGTTTTCCCTTGCTGGCGCGTTGATAGAGGCGCGGAGCCGCGCAGGGCTTTCTCAGGAAGAATTGGCAAAGCGGATGTGTACGTCTCAGTCAGCTATAGCTCGTTTGGAGGGAGGCAAGCAAAATGTGTCTTTAAAGCTCCTCCGACGATATGCACAAGCTACTAAAAGCCGTTTAAAAATTAGCTTGGAGCCGATTTCAACATCAACAGGTGGGCAAGGCTAGTCCCGTAGGTTGGGTTGAACTTTGTCAAACCCAACTAATCAAGGTAAAACAAGGGAGAGATGATCTTGGGTTTCGTTGCCTCAACCCAACCTACTGTGCTTAAATATCAGATAATTTTTCTAATGCTTGACGTGTGATCGCAGCCCGATATTCATCCCCATACTCAACGTATATCTCCAAGGCTTTCTGCAAATTAGTCTTTGCCTCTGGGTAGTTTTCCTGTGCGGCTGCCAACATTCCTAATGCCACGTAGGTGCTGGCACTCTCGTAGCGTGCCCCATATTCGATTTTGATATCGAGGGCTAGTTGAGAGTATTGCTGTGCCTGCTCCCATTGCCTCAACTCTTGGGCAACTATCCCCAAATTGTGGTAGGTGCGGGCACACTCGTAGCGTGCCTCAAATTCGATGCAGATATCGAGGGCCTGTTGAAAGTATTGCTGTGCCTGCTCCCATTGCCTCAACTCTTGGGCAACATACCCCAACTGGTGGTAGGTGCTGGCACACTCGTAGCGTGCCTCAGATTCGATGTTGATATCGAGGGCTAGTTGATAGTATTGCTGTGCCTGCTGCCATTGCCTCAACTCTTGGGCAACATACCCCAACTGGTGGTAGGTGCGGGCACACTCGTAGCGTGCCCCAAATTCGATGTTGATATCGAGGGCTTGTTGAAAGTATTGCTGTGCCTGCTCCCATTGCCTCAACTCTTGGGCAACTATCCCCAAATTGTGGTAGGTGCGGGCACACTTGTAGCGTGCCCCAAATTCGATGTTGATATCGAGGGCTAGTTGAAAGTATTGCTGTGCCTGCTCGAATTGCCTCAACTCTTCGGCAACTCTCCCCAACTGGTGGTAGGTTTTGGCACACTCGTAGCGTGCCTCATATTCAATTTTGATATCGAGGGCTTGTTGATAGTATTGCTGTGCCTGCTCGAATTGCCTCAACTCTTGGGCAACATTCCCCAACTGGTGGTAGGTGTCAGCACAATCGTAGCGTGCCTCAGATTCGATGAAGATATCGAGGGCTAGTTGATAGTATTGCTGTGCCTGCTCCAATTGCCTCAACTCTTGGGCAACTCTCCCCAACTGGTGGTAGATGGTAGCAAATGCTGACTGTTTCTGTCTCTCTTCTACACCACTGAGTTGTTGGGTTAATTCCACAACTTTCTGATAATAGTCTCTGGCTTCCTGGTAATTCTGTGTCTGTAGGTAGCAGCTAGCCAGCGTATCAAGTACCATGAGTATTTCCAAACCTATCTCACCTGTCCGCAGTTGAGATGGATAAGCCTGTTGAGCTTTACAGACAAGTTCTGATAATTTTAGCTTGCTCTGAATATCACTACTCAACTTGAAGTATTGATCTAAACAGAAGAAGATATCAACACTCTCCTGCTTCTGTAAACATATTTGCAGCCCATTATAGAGATTTTCATATTCCAGTCGGCAGAAGAATCTACCCCATTGCCGCTCTTGCGCATCCTTTGATTCCATCAACTGCCAGTAAGAGCGAGCTAAATACAGATAATGGTTTTTAAATCCCTCACGCAAAGCCTCACGAGTCGCCTCATCTAGTAGATTCAACTTCGTCCTTAAAAAGTAAGGAAAAACAGGTTGAATTGCCAGCAGTCGCTCATCTTGCCCCCCTCTCTTCCCACCAGAAGTGCCAGGGAAGATATCAGACAACAAGCCCCAATTAATCGCCTCCTGAATCGCCCCATCAAAGCCCTCAAAGGCATAATCACCGAAAGGCTCCAACTTTTGGAGCTCCTTAACGTAATTGGGAATATCACTGCGGTCAATAAAACCACTAAAAGGAGCCAAACACAATAGCAACTTCTGGGCATCAGGGGACAAATTGCGGTGAGAATACTCCACACACTGCACAATACTCTCCGTCTTATCCCCACTCTCCGAATCCAAACTCACATCCGCCCTCTGCAAACCCTGCCAAATTTCCCCAGGCGACTGCTCACTCAAATTCGCCAACACCACTTCCATTGCCAAGGGATAGCCAGCCAATAACTTCATCAAGCGCCCAAAATTCTCATCCTCCCTAATTTCAGGAATACGCTTAGCTGCCACCAGGCGTTGCAATATTCTTTCTGCCAATAGCGATCGCGCTTCCTGGTCTAATCCCTGTAAGGTATAGATATTGTCTCGAAAAGTATCTTGCAGCCATTGCTCACCACTGCGAGAACCCAAAACCACCCTTATCTTGCCCCCAAGCAAGCGCCCCAAAAAGTCTTTTATCTCTTGGCGCTTCTGCTTAGAAAGAGTATTTTTAATCGCCAGTGGCTGCCCCGTCACCGACTCCAAGTTATCCAAAATCAAAATATAATCGCCAGTACGCAGCTTTGCCACCAATTTCTGTAGCTGCGCCCTTTGCCCTAGGGCTTGAAATCGGCTTAACTCAAAACGGTCATAAACCAGCTTAGCAATCTCAAATAGAATTTGTTCTAACTTCCAGGCTTTCTGGTCATAGCCAAAATAAAACACATTCTCGGCAAAATTAGTAGTCTGCCACCACTGACGTAAATAATTGAGCAGCGTGGTTTTACCAGTACCACCCATCCCCTGCAACAGCAGAATATTGTGCCTCAGTAAAGCCTTCTCAATCTTCAGAATCTCCAAATCTCGCCCCACAAAACCGTAGGTAGGCTGCACAAAGCGATACTGAGAATCAAGGGAAGCAAAATATTCCTCCTCTTCTTGGGGTGTAAACTCCCGCAAATTCAGATTCACCTGCTGATTGCAGTAAACCACAGGCAGCAGCCAATCCTCTAAATCAATCTTCTGATTAAAATAGGCTTGACGCTGTTTACGGTTATAAAGCTCCCGCCTACCCAAACGCAGCGCCTCAGCGATATCCTTCTCGGCAAATAACTCCTGATAAACCTTCTCCATCATGATTTGGGCAGCAGAAACCGTGACAGAATACCCCATCGCCACCACCATCTGCATTCCTGCCGCCATCAAGCGACTACCGAGACTAGTTTCGCGGTAATCCTCCTCGGCATACTCCCTTCTGCCTTCTGCCTCCTGCCCTCTGCCTTCTTCAAGGGCAGTTTCTCCCTCATTTCCCTTCTCGGCATCATTTCGTAACTGCTTCCCCGACTGACAAGCATTAAGAATACAAACCGGAATTCCCTTACCAGTAAGCAAAGCCGCCAACTCCGTCGCCTCCACCAACTCAGACTCACCCTTACTTTCCCTTTCCAAAGACAAAAACGCCTTCACCCCTTGATAAGGCTGTAAATCACCTAATCCATATCCCCTCTGGTAAAAATAGCGATTCTTCTCCACCCCTTGCTGAATTTGCTTATAACTGAGCAAAGCCCCATGGGTATCAAAATGAATAAGGTGATAAAAATTTTCCCCCTTCTCCTCTAAATGCCTCTCCAGGGCTTCATAAGTGCCAGGGCGCAATAACTCCACATTCACCCGCAACTGAGAATTCTCAATTGCCTCAATCAAAGGACGAGAAATGGTACGATAACCGACATCATCCTCTTGATCAGGACGTGCTATCACCACCAACAAATTAATTACAGGGGAAGGCAGCACCTGAGCCGAAACCGGTACAGCCTCAATAGCCTTGCGAATAAGCACACAATCAATTGCCAACGGGCGCGGCAAATCAGGATCCCTCATCGCCTCCCAGTGCAGCGCCTGAAACTCTGGAGTTTTACCCTCAATCTCAATTTGAATCTGACTCAGCTTGCCCCGTAACTGGCGATATTCGCTATAGGCATCAAAATCCTTTTTAAAAACCTGCTCAAATAACCTTTCCCCATAAACCTTGACACTTTGCGCCGCCTGTGCAGCCTTAAGCGTCTCCAATTGAGGAAAAACCAACCATTCCTCAAAATACCATTCCAGCAGATGCTCTTCAGAAGCAGTAAAAGGTTCAGTAATCCTAATCGAATATTGCCCACGCCCATCAAAACTCACACTCGCCTCAAATCCAGCGTTACTTTTATGCTGTTCACGAATAGTAATCACAGACATGGGCAGAAGCTGATAACTGCAATATTTTTGATACAGTTATAAATACAAATTAGCGCACGCAGCTTCCGGAGAGTTGTTCCTCGTTTTTTTGAGTCCCGTAGGTTGGGTTGAACTTTGTCAAACCCAACTAATCAAACTAAAATAAGGGAGAGATGATCTTGGGTTTGGTTGCCTCAACCCAACCTACCGTGCTTAAATATCAGATAATTCTTCTAAGGCTTGAGGTGCGATCGCAACCTTGTCTTCATCCTGATATTCATTGAATATCTCTAAGGCTTTGTGCAAATTAGTGAGTCCCGTAGGTTGGGTTGAACTTTGTCAAACCCAACTAATCAAGGTAAAACAAGGCAGAGATGATCTTGGGTTTGGTTGCCTCAACCCAACCTACTGTGCTTAAATATCAGATAATTCTTCTAATGCTTGAGGTGCGATCGCAACTTTGTCTTCATCCTGATATTCAATGAATATCTCTAAGGCTTTCTGCAAATTAACGAGTCTAGTAGGTTGGGTTGAACTTTGTCAAACCCAACTAATCAAGGTAAAACAAGGGAGAGATGATCTTGGGTTTCGTTGCCTCAACCCAACCTACTGTGGTTAAATATCAGATAATTCTTCTAATGCTTGAGGTGCGATCGCAACCTTGTATTCATCCTGATATTCAATGAATATCTCTAAGGCTTTGTGCAAGTTAGCTAGTCCCGTAGGTTGGGTTGAACTTTGTCAAACCCAACTAATCAAGGTAAAACAAGGGAGAGATGATCTTGGGTTTCGTTGCTTCAACCCAACCTACTGTGCTTAAATATCAGATAATTCTTCTAATGCTTGATGTGCGATTGCAGCCCAATATTCATCCTGATACTCAACGTATATCTCCAAGGCTTTCTGCAAGTTAGTTTTTGCCTCTGGGTAGTTTGACTGTGCTTTTGCAAGTAGTCCTAAACAGTGGTAGACTTTAGCACTCTCAAAGCGTACCTCAAATTCGATGCAGATATCGAGGGCTTGTTGATAGTATTGCTGTGCCTGCTCGAATTGCCTCAAATGTTCGGCAACCATCCCCAACTGGTGGTAGGTTTTGGCACTTGAGAGACGTGCACCTATCTGTTTTTCAATTTCCAGACACTGCTGATAGAAGTCAGAAGCCTTTGCAAACTGTCTCAATCGTCGGTAAGCATTGCCCAAGTAAAACAAAGAGTCAGTTTCGCCTCGACGATCGCTAAGTTGTTGTGAAATACTTAATGAACGTTGATAGTAAGGAAGCGCCTGCTCAAATTTCCGTTGCTGATAGTAGGTTTCCCCTAAACTGTTGAGTACTTCAGCTTGGAAGGCTGAAATTTCGCCATTAACTGATTTAACAACCTCTTCTAAATATCCCCTGGCTTTAACAGAATTTCTCTGACTCAGATAGGCAACCCCTAACTGATGTAAAACATTATTATATTTTTGGATATTTTCCCCTGCCACCTGCTGCCCAGTGGGCTTATACTCCATCAAGAGACGATGTAATAAATCAATTCGCTCTTGTTTTTCTGGAGTTGCAACGGGATCTATGGTTGCTGTTGAATTTCGAGTATGCTCGATCGCATAATCTCTAGTAGCTTGAGGAGTTTTAAACCGAAATAGCCCCGATTTCCATGCCCAAAAATCAGGGGCAAACTTAGCTAGACGATTAATGGCATAATCTGGCAAAACAAATAGAATCGGATGGGGAACAGTGCTTTTATAGGAATCTCTAACAAAATTGAGGTCTTGCAATACTGGGGGCGCTTCACCAAAAAACCCAATCGACTTAGCTAAACCTCGCACCATCAAAACTAATTTTTTTTCAGCCTCTATCTTAATCTTAGCTAAATCTTCGATAATGCGATCGCGGATAAATCTTACTTCTTCTGCGGAGAAATCCAGACTAACAAACTCAATATCTCTAGATACCGAATTGCTCTTGAGGGCTTCAACTAAAAGCTCAGCATCTGGGGGAAAATTAACTTCCACAAATCCAATCGTAAACTTTTCCGCAAAGTCTACAAAGGTGAGTAATTCTGCAAATTACTGTTGATTCAGGGCAATGAATTGTCCAATTTCCGAGCTAGGATGGCTGTGATTGTGCGGATTTGAGAGCTTGCTGGAAAAATTCATTTTGCTTCACCACTGGCTTTTGCCAATTCCAGTAACTCTTGGCGAGATTCAAACAGGGCATCAACCTTCACTCGCTGTTCAATCACACTAGCGATCGCATCTAATCCTGCTTGATTGTAGATTAAATCACAGCGATCGCGTTCAAATTCATAAATATTCACCATCGGCACAATATGGGGATTGCCATCAAACTGGTTAAGGGGATTTTTAGGGGAACACAAAATAGAAATAGGAACAGTTTGACACTCCCGTCGCTAAAAGCGAGGGATTCTTGAGCTAATCACTGCCCTTTGGAATTAAACAACTCTACTCAGGTCTTACACGATTATGTCTAGTCCGAGTCTACTAGAATATCACTTATTATCTAGAAACCCTGTTAATGGACTACTCTCCAAGCTTTTACCTAAATTAATAGGAGGTTCCCGCATGCCCTGCGGTACCTGCAGATTATTTAGTTTTGACAAAAAAATGCTATTCCGACTGAGAAATCGGCATTGTACGTGCGGTATAAACATCTGAGGAAACCTCAGATGACACGCACTTACGAATTTTGGCTCGTTTGAAATCCTAGCAAGATCAATTACACCATTTCTTGTTTTTCAGAAGGTTTTGTATTCAGAGTTATCACCTACAAACTCTGTTTCTCTATCACTAGAGTAGCATAAATGCTTTCTTAATGGCAATTCATCCCGTCGCGTGTTTCGAGGGCATTCTTGCCGGACTAGGTAAATCAGGGTACAGTGTAATTCTTGTAACTGAGCGGCGTAGTCAAAAAACAAATGTTCTGCCACCCCAGGAGTAACCAGATCCAAGTTATCAAAAATAATCAGTAATCCTTTACATGGAGGAAATTTTGTTCTCAGTCTGACGTAAGCATCATCCAGCAATAGATTAATATCTGCCTTCAGTCGTGATAAGTCCTTTTCCAAGGTTTGGCGAATCGTGTTTTTTTGTTTATTAGAACCTTTAATTTGAGCCATCACCTTAACCAACAATTTAGCGATAAAAGGAGCTTTAGGGCCAAGAGTTGCTTCTCCTGTCAGGCTCACCGACTTTTCGACAGTTTCCTCAGTTTCCTTAGTAATCTCCTTAAACCAATCTTCAAAGTTTCGTAGCAGCTGAGCATCAAAACTCAAACCTAATTTCCGTAATTCAAACTCAACTTGCTTAATAACAATCAAATATAAATCTGTATAGCTAGCATCATTAATATCCGTTTCTTCATTAACTTCTAGATAAATAACAAAATAATCTTCTCGCCATTGCTTCTGAATACGTTTTAGCTCTGTACTTTTGCCACAGCCTCGATGTCCAGTAAATAAAATCGTCGAGAAATCACCAGCTTCCTGAAAATCTAAAATCGTACTAACACTATCAACAGCTGAAGTTTTGCGTACCGGTGACAAATCCACATAATACCGCTCCATCTCTGCAGGCTCTAGCGGTTCCACACTACATGCTTGAAACGCCTTTTTTAAAGTATTAGCACGTGAATAATTAGCTTGGCTCATAGTTCATTGCTCATAGTTCATTGCTCATGGTAGGTGCTAAGGGCATGTTGCGCAAACATTGCTTGTGGTAAGCGCTACAGGCATACTGCACAAACATAGGCTAATCAACAATCAACAATCAACCTTTCTTAAGCTGTTACGCATCTAAATAATATATAGCGTTTCTCGAATAACTGAGATACACCTAGTTCTGTTCCCTACTCCCTGCTCCCTACTCCCTGCTCCCTACTCCCTGCTCCCTACTCCCTGCTCCCTACTCCCTGCTCCCTAAAACCAAGAAATTTGTATCTCACCAATTTGAGTTTGAGTCTAGTAGGTTGGGTTGAACTTTGTGAAACCCAACTAATCAAAGTAAAACAAGGGAGAGATGATGTTGGGTTTCGTTGCCTCAACCCAACCTACCGTGCTATGAACAATCAGCTAAACTGCTGCGCATAAAATCGGGCATAACGCCCACCAAACTCTAAAAGTTCCTCATGAGTTCCCGATTCCACAATTTGCCCAGCTTCCAAAACCAGAATTCGATTCGCACGGCGCACAGTTGCCAATCTGTGAGCAATAGTAAAAACAGTGCGTTCCTTCATAACTCTTTCTAGTGCTTGTTGTACTAAAGCCTCCGATTCTGAGTCTAAAGCACTTGTCGCTTCATCAAGAATAAGAATGCTAGGATTAAGGAAAATAGCACGAGCGATCGCAATTCTTTGTCTTTGTCCTCCAGATAAGTTAACTCCCCTTTCTCCTACCCAGGTATAATAGCCCTGAGTAAGACCAATAATGAACTGGTGAGCATTAGCAATTTCTGCTGCTATCTGAACATCTTTAAGGTTAAATTCCTGTTGCCCAAAAGCAATATTCTGGGCAATCGTACCAGAAAATAAGGTCATTTCCTGAGGAACAATACCAATTTGAGAGCGCAGACTTTTAAGAGTAACATCCTTAATATTAATACCATCAATTAAAATATCTCCAGCCTGTGGCTCATAGAAGCGAGGGAGCAAATTAACCAGAGTGCTTTTACCAGCACCAGAGGGTCCAACTAGGGCAATAACTTCCCCTGGAAATACTAACAAACTCAAATTTTTAAGCACAGGTTGCTCTGCTGAGTAAGCAAAACTAAGATTACGGTACTCCACTTTACCGCTAACAGCTGGCAAAACTATGGCATTCGGTTTCTCCACTACCACTGGTTTAATTGCCGCCAATTCAAATATCCGCTCAACGGAAGCCTCCCCCTGTTTAAACTCATTATAGTTGCTAGTAATATGTGCGATCGGGTCAATTAGCAACCCCACACCAGCCAGATAGCTAACAAATTCCGTACCTTTCAAATTACCTAGAGAAATCTGCCAACCTCCCAGGAAAAATAGCAGCAATACACTCATTGCATAGAGAAATCCTACCACTGGATTTTGAATTGCCTTGAGATGTTCAGCCGCATATTTAGCCTGACGATTATATTCTGCTTCTTGAGCAAAGCGATTAATTTCATAATCTTGGGCAGCGAAAGCTTGTACCAGACGAATCCCACTAAATACCTCTGTTAGCAAAGCCGAGAGATTAGAAATGCGATTTTGGCTGCGGCGGGAAAACTTTAGCATCTGCTCACCAAACCAGCCAATTAAAATACCCATTAGTGGTGCAGTCACCAGCGTTGCCAGAGTCAGCTGCCAGTTAAGATAAATCATGTAACCTAATACCACAACCAACTGCAAGAGGCAGGGGATAAAATCATGAAAAATTTTATTAACTACTTCCCCAATTCTGTCGATATCTTCAGTAAAGCGGTAAGTTAAATCACCGGTTTGAGCCTTTTCAAAATAACCAAGACTGAGACTATGTAAATGGGTATATAGTTGTTTTCTGAGGTCGAAAGCAATAGCAAGAGAGGCTTTAACCATTAGGGAATCTTGACCATATTGCATGATTTTCTGTACTAAGAAAACCATGGTCAAAACCAATGCCAAGCGTCCTAGCCCCAGTAGATTACCTTGCCCCATTAAACTAGCAATTTTACCTGCCAGTTCTGCCTGTATCGGCCAGAAGACTGTAAACCCTAAAGTGCAGATCAAAGCTTGAGTAATAGTTTTCCATTGGGGGCGAATGTAAGGCACAAGTTGCCAGTAATTAGAGCGTGGTTTCAAAATAAATTATCCTACAGCAAAGTTTTCCAGTTTCTGAAGTTATCAGTTTTAATAATAGGGAACACATCTGACTCCTGATTCCTGTCTCCTGACTACTGTCTAGCTGTATTATTGAATTTAGTAGTAATTATCTACCTTTGATTAAGTAATAAGTAATAAGTAATAAGTAATAAGTAATCGATATGATAAGAGTTTACAGAGCAATGAACCATGAACAAATCAAAAGGCTGAATTTATGGTCGCACTAAAAGTACCTCAAAACATTCCCCAACCACCAGAATTTGCTTCAATAGAAGAAGAACGTCGCCATCGCCAGCAACGTCTAGCCGCAGCCTTCCGCCTATTTGCCCACTTCGGGTTTGATGAGGGTGTCGCTGGACACATTACTGTGCGTGATCCCCAACACTTAGATCACTTTTGGGTTAATCCCTTCGGCATGCACTTTAGTTTAATCGGAGTTAGTGATTTAATACTTGTCAACCAGAAAGGGGAGGTTGTTAAAGGAAACAAACCCGTTAATGAGGCAGGCTTCGCTATTCATTCCCGCATCCATGAAGCACGCCCCGATGTCATCGCCGCCGCACATGCCCACTCTACCCATGGTAAAAGCTTCTCCAGCCTTGGTCGTCTCCTCGATCCTCTTACCCAAGATGCCTGTAGTTTCTATGAGGATCACGGTCTTTTTGATGACTATACTGGTGTAGTACTAACCCTCGATGAGGGCAAGCGCATCGCTGCTGCCTTAGGTGAGAAGAAAGCTGTCATCCTGCGTAACCATGGACTATTGACAGTGGGACACTCAGTTGATGAAGCAGCATGGTGGTTTATTACCATGGATCGTTCCTGTCAGGCGCAGCTGATGGCAGAGGCAGCTGGTAAGACAATCCTCATTGCAGCAGAAAACGCCCGTTTAACCCAGCGTCAGGTAGGCTCGCATCATATGGGATGGTTTAGTTTTCAACCACTCTATGAAATGATAGTACGCCAACAACCTGACTTACTGGATTAGTGATAATTGTTGATTGGACGTCTTAGGGCTACCAAAAACCCACCCTTCAAGGAAGTAAGGGTGGGTAGTTTATAAAGCTTGAATCCACTCCCTGACTTCATACTCAGTCCAAATACCATTTTGCCAATAAGGATCTGCCTCAATTAACTCACGCACAGTAGCTTCATCTTCAGCTTCATAGATACCAAAGACTTTGGCTAAATCCTTAGTTGGTCCAATTGTAATTAAAACCCCACTTTCTTTTTGAGCAGTAAGACCATCGAGATGTGCTTGTCGGTAAGGAGCACGCTTTTCCAAAACATTCTCACAATAACTTCCCCACAGGAGATATTTTGCCATCTTAGTATTGAACCTGTTAACTTCTAAGGGTAACGCCGAATTTTTCCACTAAAGCTTCTCGCACTTTTTGATGTACTGGCTCGACTTCTTGATCAGTAAGAGTGCGATCGCTAGCTCGATATACTAGTCTAAAGGCTAAACTCCTTTGGTTCTCAGGTACAGATTCCCCTTGATATTGATCAAATAACTGCACTGACTCTAATAAATTACCAGCAGCTTGCTTGGTTGCTCGCTCAATTTCTGCAGTTGAGACTTTTACTGGTGTAAAAAAAGCTATATCCCTGTCAGCAGCTGGGTAGGAGGAATAGGCATGGAAACGGGGAGTGAGCTTTTCCTCCTGAGCCATTGCCTCCAAAAGCACGTATAATTCTAACTCAAAGGCATAGACTGCATCTGGCAGACCTAGTTCAGAACGTAGTTGGGGATGCAACTGCCCAAATTGACCTAATGACTGTCCGTGCAACCACAATGAGGCTGTACGCCCTGGATGAAGGCGGGAATCGCTGTGATTCGGTTGATACTCCACAGGCAAACCCAAGCGCTCAAAAGCACACTCTAGCACTCCCTTGGCTTCATACCAAGTCATTGGTGATTCCTGTCCTCCCCTAACCCACTTGCCTTGACTAGAATCGCCTCCTAAAATCCCGGCGACGGCATCAGTTTCCTGCAAACCTTCTTCTTCCCGCCAGAAAACCCGACCAATTTCAAAACCATTGAGGACTCCATTGCCTTGCTCTAAGTTATACTGTAGCGCCTCAATTAGCCCGGAGAGTAAATCGGTGCGTAAACAGGAGTATTCTTCAAATAGGGGATTAGCAAGACGAATTTTTTTCTCGTCATCTGACTTAACTAAAGAGTAATGAACTAATTCCGTCAGTCCTGCTGCCCGGAAGGCTTCTCGTAGCTGTCGCGTTAATACCTGTTCTAGAGCCAGATAACCTGCTTCCGTCTTATCTGGCAGTTTATCGCAAAAATTGTCATAACCATAAAGGCGGGCAATTTCCTCGATCAGATCAATTTCTCGCTCCAAATCCCGATAGCGGTAGGGAGGCACTGTTACTGCCCAGCTGATGGCATCTTGTGAGCTGCTGCGCTGAAGTTGACATCCTAGGGCAGTGAGGATACGCTCTACATCTTCAGGAAGAATTTCGCCAAGATCTTCTTCTAATTCTACTGGTCCCAAAATCTGATTGACGCGCTCAAGGCGCAATTCAATCGAACCTACCCAAGTCGAAGGGTTTGCTCTGTTATCAGCGTACGCTTGCGATTTGATCGTTCCACCTGCTAACTCTATAATCAGAGCGACCGCTCTTTGGCAGGCGATATCTAATTCTGCCTGATTAACCCCACGCTCAAAACGGGATGAAGCTTCCGTGCGCATACCTTGGCTACGGCTCGATTTGCGAATTACCGAAGGCTCAAACAAGGCAGCTTCCAGAACTATATTCTCACTTCCGGTATGCACTTCTGTTTCTTGTCCACCCATAACCCCTGCCAGAGCAACTGGTTGGTCATTAGCAGTTATCAGTAGGGTTTGCGGTTGCAGAGAACGAGTTTGATCGTCGAGAGTTTTTAGGGATTCACCGCTATGGGCAAAACGAACACCAATGCTCAAGGCATCTCCACTAGCACTAGAGGAGTTTGGGCGAGATTGTTCTAACAAGCGTTCCCTATCAAAGGCATGGAGCGGCTGTCCCCATTCCAACAAAATGTAGTTAGTGACATCTACGACATTGTTAATTGGTCGTACCCTTGCTGCTTGCAAGCGCCTTTGCAGCCAATCCGGGGAAGGAGCAATTTTCACCCCTTCAATGACAGTGCCAATGTAGGCTGGGCAGGCTTTAGGCTCAGATATTTTTAATTTTAGACCATCTGAGTTGTTAATTACCCCTAACTCGGAAGTTTCTGGCAACCTCAAGGAAGCTCCAGTCAAGGCTGCGACTTCCCTGGCTACTCCCACCATACTTAAGGCATCGGCACGATTAGCAGTAGCACTAAGGTCGAGAATTACATCTTCTAAACCGAGAAGGGGACGAGCATCACTACCTAAGTCTAGATTTTCCTCCTCAAAAATATGAATGCCAGCTGATTCTTTTTCCAAGCCTACTTCTACTAGGGAGCAAATCATGCCCTCAGAGCGAACACCGCGCAGTTTTGAGGGACGAATTTTTAAATCAACTGCTGGCAAGTATGTACCTGTAGTTGCTACGGGTACATAAGTATCCGCCCTAACATTAGCTGCACCGCAAACAATATTTAACGGTTCGTTGGCGTCCCCAATATCAACTTGACAAACCCTTAGCTTATCTGCATTAGGATGGGGCTGTACTGAAAGCACTTTTCCAACGACAACACCATCTGCTAACATGCGGGTATCTTCAATGTCTTCTACCTCAAACCCCGCAATAGTTAAGGTTTCGGCTAGCTCTTCTGGAGCTAGGGTTACATCTACCAGTACCCGCAGCCAATTCAAAGAGATATGCATTGACTCCTAGCTGTTACCTATCTCAGCCTGATTATTGTAACGCTTCCGATACCATAGGTGCCTTTACCGATTTGGGAAATCTCAACAGACTAGAAAACAAGGAGGATTAAACAGGCGGGGACTTTCAAAGGATGGGGATTTGACCCCAACCAATTTCAGGCACCGTTATAGACGGTGGGGTATTTGACCCATATTAATTTCGATAGGAATATGTATTTTAGGTTAAAGTTTGGCTTATCTTCCCCATTCCCTTGAGATTCCAAAACCTAATATGATCATCGATTGTTTCCTTACTACTCTTACCAAAGTTAATGTGCTTAACCCTACCTTAATTTTGACTTCCGCAATTCTTCACGGAAATATCGTGTAATCACACTCGATTTTTACCTGTTAAGACCCCTGTAGATGTGAAAAGTTAGGATATCCTGGATTTAAATCAGTCTGAAGGCTTGCCAAAGCGAGGGTGCATTCGGCAGTGTGTTGTGATCACATTCAGTATATTCAGTCGGGTGCTCACATCAAAAGCTTTCGTCCAACTAAGGACAGCGCTTCAGCCATAACCCTCAATGAGCTACTGTATCAACCCTAAGTGTCCTCAGCCTAAAAATCCGATGCACACTAAGCTCTGTCAAGCTTGTGGCTCCAAGCTATTGCTGCGAGGTCAATATCGCTTGTTAAAAGCCCTAGGTCAAGGGGGATTTGGGGCAACTTTTCTTGCTAAAGATCAATCTCTCCCTGGTCAACCAGTTTGTGTGATTAAACAACTGCGCCCTTCAGGTAACACATCTAACATTATGGAAATGGCACGGGAGCTGTTTGAACGAGAAGCCGAAACCTTAGGCAAAATTGGCAATCATCCTCAATTGCCGCGACTGTTGGCTTACTTTGAAGAAGACCAACAGTTCTATTTAGTGCAGGAATACATTAGTGGTTTAACTCTACAACAGGAGGTTAAAAGATTTGGTCCGTTTAGCGAAGAAGGGGCAAAACAATTCTTAAGTGAAATTTTGCCATTGATCAAATACATCCACTCTCAAAGAGTTATTCATAGAGACATTAAACCAGCCAACATAATTCGCCGCGAACAAGACCGCAAACTAGTTCTAATTGATTTTGGTGCTGTTAAAATTCCCTTAGATCAAACTGCTGTTAACGGCAACTCAGATACAGTACTAACAAATTTTGCTGTGGGCACTCCAGGCTTTGCAGCTCCTGAACAGATGCAACTACGACCAGTTTATGCCAGTGATGTTCACGCTTTGGGCGTTACTTGTATTTATCTACTGACTGGCAAATCACCGAGGGAATTAAATTATAGTCATTCCACAGGGGAAATGCTGTGGCAGCCTAAAGTGCAAGTGACCAGCCATTTTGCTGAGGTCTTAAAAAAGATGGTGGAGGCTTCTGTCAGTTATCGCTATCAATCAGCCGATGACATTCTCAGAGCACTGGATCTAGAACCTTATTTGGATAGCCTAGCACAAGGTTTGGCAACTCAACCAAATAATAATCTACCCAAATCCCGCCCCAATTCCTTCTACTCCGGAGAGCTAGATCCAATCAGTTCTCCTTCATCTGTCTCCTATGCCACAACCAAACTAGCAGCAGCAATTAGAGCGCGTCGAGAGCGCCAGCGCAACATCAATGCTGCTACTCCTGTTAGAACTGAACTTGCCAGTTCGCCAAAAGCCAAGGTTACTTCTAAGTTAAATACTGAGGGTATTCTCAGAGCTTATAAAACTGGTCGCAGAGACTTTACTTCTCAGAATTTGAGTGGATTAAATCTTCAAAATATTGATTTATCTGGGAGTACTTTTCAACATTCAAAATTAGCAAAAACTAATTTACAGGGAGCCAATTTATCCAGTGCTGTTTTTGGGAAAGCTAATCTTAGACAAGCGAACTTACGAGATGCGAATTTGGGTAGGGCTTACTTTAGTTGTGCTGATTTAGAAGGTGCTGACTTACGTGGCTCTGATCTCAGCTATGCTCATTTGGTCAATGCCAATCTCAAAGGCGCAAATCTTTGTGGTGCTAATCTTTCCTCTGCTAAAGTTACCTCCAAACAACTTGCACAGGCAAAGACAAATTGGTCAACCGTAATGCCCAACGGTAAGCGAGGCTTTTGGTAGTTAATGCAGAGTAGAAGTCAGGACTCAGGAGTTACAGGATGGTTTTCTTTTTCTCTTTGATATAAATTCAAGCTATTAGGCATCTTATACTGTGAAGTAGGAAGTAATTTTTCTGAATTACCAAAGAATCTTCTGGTTCCAGTTCCATTAGCAACTACCCCTAAAACTGGCGTGCCAGATACTTTGATTTCATCGAGTGCTTGCTCTAGTAGAGAACGCTTGAGCTTACCCAAACCAGCCACTAGCAAAATACCATTAGCATGGGCAGCCAGTAAGCTAGCATCGGCGAACCCCAAAAGGGTTGGTGCGTCATAAATCACCAAGTCGAAAGCTGCTTGCAGTTTCTCCATCAAATCTTGCATCTTCTGAGAGGCAAGGAGCCTAATCGAATCCAGTGGAGTCTGGCCAGTAGTCAAGACAAACAGGTTTTCCTCTACAGGTGATTGCTGAATAGCATTCTCCAAGCCTGAGTCGGTAGAAATTACCTCAGCTAATCCGTACATATTCATCACTGCCGTGCGCTGGTGTAAACTAGGATTACGCAGGTCCGTATCAACAATCAATACTCTTTGACCCATTGTGGCAGCAGCTTGTGCTAGGTGTACAGCCACTGTGGACTTGCCTTCTTTAGGCATGGCGGAACTAATTACTAAAGAGCGAATGGGATTATCGATACCAAGGAGACGAATATTAGTGTTCAAAGAGCGGAAAGATTCAAAAAAGGGTATAGTGTTGTATTGTGGGGATTGGTGACCATTACGGAGTTCAGAATTGTCACTAGTTAGTTGCACAATAACAATCGAAGCTTCAGCGGGAGAAAATTCTCCAAGTTCTTTTTCAAAGGGAATTACCCCCAGTAGAGGCAGTCTCGTAATCTCTTTGACTTGCTTAGGAGTGTGGATCACATTTCGCAATTGATCTACAACTAAAGCTGCGCCTACACCCAATAACAGGCCTAAGATTGTGCCTAGCACCAAGTTATTTTTCAGGCTAGTTACAGAAGCTTTGGGTTCACTAATCGGAACTAGTAACTCCCAAGGTGTCTGTTTTTGGGCAGCATCGATCCGCAGAGCTTCTCGTGTAGTTAAAAATTGATTGAGGTTATCAGTGGCAATCTGTAATTCCCTTTGAATATCAGTATAATCACGGATAACTGCCGACAATTGTTTCACTTCCTGATTGAGACGTTCTAGACTCTGACTCAGAGCTTGATTTCGCACCTCCAGCTCTCGAATATGCACGGCTGCCTCTCTGCTTACTCGCTCTCCTTCCCGACGCAATAAGGGGAGCAACCGTTGTCGTTGCTCCTCAAGAACCCGCATTTCTAGACTATTTTCTAGAAAAAGTACTGATTGTTGAGCTATTTGAGTATCTATTTCCTGAAGCTGAGCCAGTATATTTTGGTAACGGGAGTTTTCACTGAGAGTCGAAGCCACAGCTGATTCAGCTGACTGCTGTCTAAGTTCTCTTTGTAATTGAGTGTAAAGAGCTCTGGCTTCATCAAGTTGAAGCTGATTATTAATTAGTTCTTGCTCAAAAATACTAATCTGTTCAGATAGTTTTTGACCTTTGGTTTCTGGATTAACTAAGTTATTCTTTTGCCGAATTTTTTGTAAGTCTTCTTGAAGAGAGTCAACTCGTTTTCGCAGTGTTGGTAGTTGTTCGTCAACAAACTTGATGCCTCGGCGCACATCAGCCTGGCGCTCATCAAGGCTATATTTGAGAAAAGCCTCGGATACTAAATCAAGAACATCCTGGATTAGTTCTGGATTGGGATCGCTGTAGGAAATAGCTAGTATATTTGGTTCATTGGTTTTTATGCTAAGGCCACTATTAATTTGGCCGTAACTAATATCTGGGTATTTACTCTTGAGCTTTTCGGCAATTGGTTCAAGTACTCTGGGAGATTGTAAAACCTTGATTTTAGTTTCGTCTACCGTCCCAGTTGCTTCCTGCCTATTACTCAAAGTCTCAGGCACTGAGGATATAACCTCAGTTTCAACTGTCACTGGCTCAGTTAAAATTTCAAAACTGGCTTGATATACAGGAGTCTCTGTGTGTGCTTTAATTAAAGCCGCACAAGCTATGACAGTGGTTATACCAGCAATTAAAAATTTGCTGCGGTTTATAGCTCCTAGAACTTGACCTAGGTCTAAGCCACCTTCATCCTCCTCATTGAACTGGGCAGAGTTAGGTAAAGGCAATGGTTGAGATGATTGTGCAAGATTCATTTTAGTCTTGATAAGTTGGCTATTTGGGTAAACCAGCAAAATGTTATTGCATTACTTTCAGCTTGGCACAATTAAATAACTGCTATCCACTCTAGAAGAAGACCTAGCAACTGATTTTGTATTGACGTTGAAAATTATTGTGCTAGTCTGGAATGGGATTTTTGCATCTACCGCCAGGTACCAGTCTTTTTATAGTACTCACTTAGTTAATTTTCTCTAATGACAGACTTTAGTTTAGTCGTTACTCTTCAAACAGTCTAGGTTTGGCAGTATCGTGCATAAAATCTCAGCAAATTCACTTATACAGGTGATGGGGTCAGTTATAGGTTCGACCCTAATAACTTTAATAGCTATTGCTTGTCCATCAACTACAGTTGCCCAAGTTTCAGGGGCAGGAGAGGCTGAGTTAGTAGATTTAGGTCTCAATTCTGCTCAACAGGAATTTGCTTATTCTTTGGGAGCAGGCGATCGCATTAGTATTGAGGTTTTTAAATTACCTCAGTACAGTGGTGAATATGAAGTTTTAGTAGATGGTTCCCTAAACCTGCCCCAAGTGGGTAAGGTCTCAGTTCAGGGGATGACTTTGGAGCAAGCTGCCAAGGCAATTTCAGCTAAATACGCTGAATTTCTCAGGCGTCCTTTAGTTACAGTCAATTTAATCACACCGCGCCCCTTAGTGATCGGTATTGCTGGAGAAGTCAATCGTCCTGGTTCCTACACCATGTCTCGTGAAGGATCTCAGTTCCCAACTATAACACGGGCATTACAAACAGCTGGAGGAATTACTCAAGCAGCAGATTTGCGCAACGCTCAAGTACGCCGTCTCCAAGGTAATTTTCAGCAGCAAGTGATTAAGGTCGATCTGTGGCAATTGCTTCAGACAGGTGATCTTAGTAACGACATCACTTTGCGAGATGGCGACACCATCTTTATTCCCACTGCTAGTAGTATTAATCCAGCAGAAAGCCCCCAGCTGGCAGCTGCTAGCTTTGCTCAAACCCAAGGACAACCGATTAGTATTGCTGTTTTGGGTGAAGTTCATCAACCAGGAACTCATATAGTGACGGGAGAAGGTAAATTCCCGACAGTGACTCAAGCAATTAAAACTGCTGGTGGAATCAGATCGCTAGCCGATATTCGTAGAATCCAGATTCGTCGCTCTACAAAAATTGGCCAGGAACAAACTATTGAGTTAGACCTTTGGAAACTTTTACAAGAAGCTGATCTGCAGCAAAATCTGATTCTTCAGGATGGGGATACAGTTTTCGTGCCAACTGTCGCTGATGTTAACTTAGCACAGGCATCTCAGTTACGTACTGCTAGCTTTGCTCCTGAGGAAGTTCAACCTCTTAACATTGACGTAGTTGGAGAAGTTTTTCGACCAGGTCCTTATACCGTAACTGGTGATGCAACTCCCACAGTTACTAGAGCAATCCAGGAGGCTGGTGGTATTAAACCTCTAGCTAATGTTCGTCAAATTCAGATTCGTCGCTATACCAGTACCAGTTTGCAAAAAACTATTGAAGTAAATTTGTGGGATCTCTTTAAATTAGGGGATGGCAGTCAAGATTTAGCTTTACAAGAGGGAGATACGATCATTGTGCCTACAGCTAATGAGTTAGATCCTTCAGAAGCTACTCAAATTGCTGAAGCTAGTTTTGCCCCTGATACCATTAGGATTAACGTTGTAGGAGAAATTCTTAGACCTGGAATTATAGAAGTTCCGCCTAATACACCTCTTAATCAAGCTTTGCTGGCTAGTGGTGGATTTAATAACCGTGCTCGTAAAGGTTCGGTAAAACTAATTCGTCTTAACCCCAATGGCACTGTTGTTCAACGCCAAATATCTATTGATTTTGCTGAAAATGCTGATGAGCAAATCAATCCCCCACTCCGTAATAATGATATTGTTATTGTCGGTCCTTCGACTTTTGCCAATGTCTCGGATACTTTAGACAGGGTATTAAGTCCGCTAGACAGAATTTTGAGAGTATTTGCAGTACCTTTTAGAGTTTTTGGATTATTTTGATTGAATTGAATTTAATCAATCTTCTATATAAAATGCCTTTCTAATTCCTTTCCTCCAGATGTTTATTGAGAAGTCGCTTTGGTGGATAGGCTCCTATCTCAACAATTTTTTTTTCTGGAGGTATAAACTGGCTGCTTAATTATGGTTAATTTTCCAGAGATTATATTATAGCAGTCGCCACAGCTGTTAGGACACTTCCTTGTTCCCTGCTCCCTGCTCCCTGCTCCCTTTGAATCAAAATAGGATGTCCTAACTGATATGTCCGTTGCTATAGCTTACAGCTAAAGCCTTAAATTTAGCATAATTATCATTGTTTTACACCTAAATTAGTAAAATACTCTCCCATTAATTATTCTTTAATCAGTTCTTTTTTTAAGCTAAATTTATATCTAGCAATAATTTATAAAGATTCAATGAACCAAATGATGTGATCCTTGAAAACTCGTGGTTTTAGGAAAAAACACTACTTGTCATTTGGCAAGTGATTGTTTAAGATATTCCTTAAGAAATACAAACTGGATTAATCCATGTTTTATTTTTAAATTGATTTTTTCAAACAGGCTATAACTCTTATCGCCTATGGTTTCTTGCAATTTTTGAGAGCAAGGAAAGGCGAGGTTTTGTTAATCAAAGATAAAGATTATAAGGTAAGTATTTATTTTTATGGTACTTGCTGATAATTACAAAACAATTAACTAGGTTTAGTTTATGTTTTCCAAGCTTGATCTACCTACCCAGCAAATTCTTGACGTATCGATTACAGCTCTCGCTTTTAATGAATATATGCAGACGATTATGCGTTGGGCTCAACAGCATCAAACTAAAAATGTTTGCGTCGCTAATGTACACATGCTGATGGAAGCTCACTGGAATCCAGAGTTCGCTCATATTTTAGAAGATGCAGACATTGTTACTCCTGATGGTATGCCTCTAGTTTGGATGATGAGGCAGAGAGGATTATTCAATCAAGAACGTGTTGCAGGACTAGATATTCTCAGAGCATTATGCCAGCTAGCTCAAGCTGAAAATGTTAGTGTTTTTTTCGTGGGTTCCCAGAGGCAGATTTTGGAAGGTATGAAAGCACAGTTAAAACAAGAGTTTCCTTTGTTGAAAATTGCTGGCATGGAGCCTTTACCTTTTCTTTCAGTAACTCAAGTTATCCAAGAAGAAGATATCGAAATTATTCAAAAAATAAACAAAAGTGAAGCTGGTCTTGTTTTTGTTTCACTTGGCTGCCCCAAACAAGAATATTGGATGGCAAAGCATAAGGGTAAAATTCAGGCTGTTATGATTGGACTGGGAGGAGCTTTTCCTGTTTACGCAGGGATTAGAAAACGAGCACCTGCCTGGGTGAGAAATTTAGGATGTGAATGGCTAGTTCGATTAGCTCAAGACCCTAAGAAATTAGCTGGTCGTTACTTGAAGACTAACACGATATTTATTTTGATGGTTCTGAAGCGATTTCTTTTGAGAACTTTGCATACTGTTCCTGAAAATGCTTTGACTTCTATCAAACGTTTTCATTAATTTTATTAATCTGTAAGTAGTCGGACAAAAGTTTTGGTAGCTGTATAAAGTTTCATAAATATGACTCAAACCTACTCAGTAAAGGGAATTTTAATTATTTACATTTCTTAGCATAGAGCTGTTTAATTATGTCCGACTAGTTACTTAATAAAAATTAAGACTGAATGATTCTTAATAAAGGAGGAATAAAATTGTCTTTAAGTTCTACAAATTACCTGCTTAAAGCAAAAAATAATAGAGATAAGGGAACTAGCCTCAGCCATAGTAACCTTTCCTACGATACAAGGAGCAACAGTAGGATGAATATTTTATTACTGGCTCCTCATCCTTTTTATCAAAACCGTGGCACACCAATTGCAGTTGATCTAGTTTTAAGAGTATTGTCTGAACGAAAGGAGCAGGTTGACGTAGTTACCTATCCTGAGGGCAGTGATGTTGAATATGACCATGTCACAGTATATCGAACGCTGAAATTATCCTTCGTTCGTAATATTCGACCTGGCTTCTCCTGGAAGAAAATAGTCTGCGATTTTTTCATGTTTCTGAAGGTCATTGATCTCATTTCTAAGAAACGCTACGATTTGGTTCATGCTGGTGAAGAATCAGTCTTTATCGGTTTATTGCTTAAAGTACTGTTCAAAATACCCTATGTTTATGATATGGATTCTTCGCTAGCTCAGCAAATGATTGAAAAGTATCCTAAACTCATTTTTTTTGCATTTGTATTCGATTTTTTTGAAGGCTTGGCTATTAAAAATGCCAAAGTGGTTATATCTGTTTGTGATGCTTTAGCTGCAGATATTCAGAAATATAAACCTAAAAATGTTGTAGTAATTCCAGACATATCTCTTCTCAACTAATTTTTACTAAATAAGGTAGTTATTAAGATGCAAAGTAACCTGAGAGCAGAATTGGGAATCAGCAATCTCCTGCTGATGTATGTTGGTAATCTGGAGACTTACCAGGGTATTGATCTACTTCTAGATAGCTTGGCTTTGACTCTGAAAAAGACTGACAGGATTGACTTAGTAATTATCGGTGGAGAGACTTCGGACATTCACAAATATCAGAAGAAGGCTCAAGGTCTTGGGATCCAACAAAATGTCTATTTTTTAGGGCCAAAACCAGTTAACGATCTAGCCTTATATCTTTCACAGGCTGATATTCTAGTGTCTCCGAGAGCTCAAGGCAAGAATACACCCATGAAACTCTATTCCTATCTCGATAGTGGGAAAGCCCTACTAGCTACTGATTTACCTACCCACACTCAGTTACTCGACAGCAGAGTTGCTATGCTTGCTGAAGCTAATGCCAAAGCTTTCTCGGAAGGAATGATTCATCTAGTAGAAGATGAAAATTTGAGATTGAGACTTGGCAGTGAAGGTAAAAAATTGATAGAAAAGAGACACACCTATACTGCTTTCAGGAAAAAATTAAATAGTCTCTATGATTGGCTACAGATGGAGTTAGTTCCAGAAATAAACTCAACCATCAATTTGGGATGAGATGATCAGATGAAGAGAAATCTAATAGAACTGACAAGACACATTTATGACCTCTTGGTCATCGGTGGAGGCATTTACGGGGCTTGCGTAGCCAGAGAAGCTAGCCTACGAGGTCTTTCAGTAGCTTTAGTTGAAAAAGCAGATTTTGGCTCTGCTACCTCTGCCAATAGTTTGAAGACTATCCACGGAGGGTTACGGTATCTACAGCACGCTGACTTGAAGCGGATGCGTGAATCGATTTATGAACGCAAAACCTTGATGCGCATCGCGCCGCACTTAGTTCATCCCCTACCAGTACTGCTCCCTACCTACGGACACGGAATGAAGGGAAAAGAGGTGCTATCAGTAGCACTGGCGCTCAATGACATCATTAGTTGCGATCGCAATTGGCTCAAAGATCCCCAAAAACATATTCCCAATGGTAGGGTGATTTCCAAACAGGAGTGCCAGCAACTGCTTCCAGGTATTCCGCACCAAGGACTAACCGGAGGCGCTCTGTTTTACGATGCTCAGGTCTACAACTCAGAGCGACTGACCATCTCATTTCTACACTCAGCGGAGCAAGCTGGTGCTAATGTGGCTAACTATGTGGAAGTGATAGGGTTTCTCCAGGAAGGAAATTGCGTCACTGGTGTTCAAGCCAAAGATTCCCTAACTGGGGAGGGCTTCGACATCCGCGCTAAGACAATTGTCAATACCTGTGGTCCCTGGATTAATCGCCTTCTGAGTCTGCTGAACGGGTTGCAGCGACAACCACAGGTTCCTTTTGCCAAAGCCATGAATTTGGTGATTCGCCGTCCCCTGTTCGAGACTTATGCCGTTGGTATTTCCAGTCGGAATAGCTATCGGGATCCCGATGCTTTGATTAACAAAGGTTCTCGCTTATTCTTTGTTGCTCCTTGGCGTGGCAAATCGATGATTGGCACCTCCTATGCTGTTTGCGACCAAGATCCCGATGATTTCAAAATCCTGGAAAAGGATATTCAAGAATTTCTCAATGAATTTAACCAGGCCTATCCGGCAGCGAATCTAAAGAAGGAGGATGTTGTTTTCGTTCATAGTGGTCTTCTTCCTAGAAGTGGCATTGAGCCTCAAACTGGAGAACCACTGATGACTAAGAACTATCAGTTGCGCGATCACTCCCAAGAAGGACTCTCAGGACTGATATCGGTAGTTGGTGTGAAATATACAACAGCCAGGGATGTAGCCCAGAGGGCAGTTGACCAGGTATTCAAATCATTGGGGAAAAAGCCTGTGAAATCAGTTTCAGCTCTGACACCTATTTATGGTGGAGAAATAGACAAGTTTGAAGATTTTTTGCAGAATGCAATTGCTAAGTCACCCGAGGGATTAGGCGAGGAGGTAATGCGCCGCCTTGTTTATAACTACGGTTGTGCTTATCCAGATGTGCTGCAGTGTTTGGAGAACTATCCCAATGCTTCCCACTCACCTACAGATGATCTAGATGTTCTTAAAGCTGAAGTGCTTCATGGAATCCGTGAAGAGATGGCTCAGAAATTAAGTGATGTGGTTTTTCGTCGGACAGAATTGGGGAGTGCTGGATATCCAGGGGATAAAGCCCTCAATATCTGCGCCCAAACTATGGGTGCAGAAGTTGGTTGGAGTCTCTCCAGGATTCAAGAAGAATTGCGAGAAGTTAATGAGGTCAATAAAAGTAAGTGTCTTGTATTCTCATAGAGCTAGTTTCTAGGAACTATTTTTCTCTAATAGAATCAAGCAATAGTCCATTTATTTTAGTTATGCCATCTCCCATTGCTCACTCGGTTTCTGGATATGTACTTGCTAAGTTCCTGCCTCTGGAGGAAGGGATAAACCATGGTCGCAGGAGGTGGGACGTGCAGATTTTCTACCCTGTTTTTGTTGCCGCTGCTGCTGACTTTGATTTTATTCCTCAATTAATCACAGAGGGAAATTACCATCGCGGTTTGACCCATAGCCTGACTTTTGCTATTGGCTTCAGTGCGGTTGTTGGGTTAATATTCAGTTACTTGTGGAAGTTTTCATATAAGCAAGTATTTTTGTGGACTTTGCTCCTCTATAGTTCTCATCTATGTTTAGATTTTTTTAGTGAAGGCAGAGGAATAAAACTATTTTTTCCGTTTACAGATAGCTTCTTTAAGTCGCCATTAACAATTTTTCCTGGAGTGCATCATTCTAGGGGTCTATGGGACTATAGTCATATCATCCCACTAGTTTTTGAGTCGATTTATTCAGTTTTGCTATTTTTGTTGGTTTGGTGGCGGAGAGTTATCAGTCTCAGGAGACAAGGAATGTCCAATAAATATCAAGATAAAAAAATAGATATTTTCTCAGGCAAGATAAAATAATAAACCAAGGCAGTGACATTTAGCTTGGAAAAGTGATATGATTTGCTAAGACAATAAAAATCTGTATTTACATTGTCTGCATAAGGATAAATGCCTATAATTTTTTTTATTAAAAAACTGGAGTTACTAACAACTCAATTTAAGCTTGTAACCAATGAAAGCTAACTCTAAAAATAGTCCATTAATACTTGCAGATTCTCATGTTCATCTTCATGAGTGTTTCGATTTAGACAGAGTTCTCGATTCAGCCTTAGTAAATTTTCGTAAATTTGCTCACCAACAAGGCAATACAGATAATTTTATAGGTATATTGTTTTTAACTGAAATAGAAACAATAGCAAGTAAACATCGTTTTAATCTATTATTTGAGCAGGCTACATATGAAAAGGAATTTAGAGAGAATAAAACTATAAATTGGACTTTATACCGGACTCAGGAACAGTTATCATTATATTTCAAGAATAGGTCTGATCAAAAAATTTTATTAATTGCTGGGAAACAAATTGTTACGGCAGAAAACCTTGAAGTTTTGGCACTGATAACTGACCAAAGCTTTGAAGAGGGTTTACCTCTAGAAGTAACGATTAAGACAATTATTTCTGAAGGTGGGATACCTGTACTCCCTTGGGGAGTTGGAAAATGGATAGGCAGTAGGGGGAAACTTTTAAATAATTTTTTGGAAGCTAATAATTTCCCGATTCTGTTTCTAGGGGACAATAGTGGTCGTCCTATATTCTGGTCACGACCATTTACTTTCCAGCTAGCAGAAAAAAAAGGATTGCGGATCTTGCCAGGAACTGATCCATTACCTTTAGCTTCTGAATACTCTCTTCCTGGTAGTTTTGGATTTACAATTCAGGGTTCATTGAGTAGGGAAGAACCGGGAAAGCAGATTAAACAAATGCTACTCGATTCAACTATAAATATTCAGGCTTATGGTTCTCTAGAGACTCCTTGGCGGTTTATTCGTAACCAGTTAGCAATTAGGTATGGGAGTGAAAATAAACAAGCTAAGGTGAGTAAAAAAATGGTTTCTACAAGCGTTTTTCCAGAAACAGCAGATATCGAAACATCTTCCGATGATTATGCATCGCGTTTTGCTGGAGAAATTGGGGCTTGGCTGCTGAAAGTACAGGAAGAAGCAACTTTAAAGATGCTCGCTCCCTATCCCAACGCCAAAGTCTTAGATGTAGGAGGAGGACATGGTCAAATCACAGGTGCTTTGATTGAAAATGGCTATCAAGTTAGTGTTGTCGGGAGTGCTGATATCTGCAAGGAACGGATTCAGAATTTTATTGATGCCAATCTTTGTGAATTTAAAGTTGGCAATGTTCTTGACCTACCTTATACCGAAGGAACTTTTGACGTTGTGATCAGCTATCGATTCCTTGCCCATATGACTCAATGGCAGTCTTTTTTAACTGAACTCAATAGAGTAGCAAAACAAGCAATAATTGTAGATTATCCTACAGTAAGGAGCGTCAATGCTATTGCTCCATATCTATTTAAATTCAAGAAAGGCTTGGAAGGAAATACACGAGAGTTTATCTGCTATCAGGAACGCGAACTATTAGAATTTTTTAAATCTATTGGTCTTAGCAAAGCAGAACGACACCCTCAATTTTTTGTGCCTATGGTACTGCATCGGGCATTGAAATCACCTAGTATTTCTTCATTGATGGAGAAGTTAGCTCAACTCTCAGGATTAACTAATTTATTTGGCTCACCAGTAATTCTAAAAATTAACAAGAATTAGCTGTTTTTAGGTTAGTATCTAGCATCTAGATTTTAAATTAACTAACTATAGAGAAGATAATATGGAAGAATTTCAATTTAAATTACCCACTGATAGTCGAGTCTTAGTAACTGGAGCTACAGGATTTACAGGTTCAGTTCTTGTCCATAAATTAGTACAACAAAATTTAGATGTAATCGCTATTGCCCGTCCCAGTTCTAATCTTAAGCCTTTCACCGGTATGAAAATAGAATGGATTAGAGGAGATGTTTTTGATGAAGAGTTAATTAAAAAAGCTATAAAGGGAGTCAATTATATATTTCATATCGTAACTCCTTTTAGAGAAGCCAAATCCGCTGATAATGTCTACTATAATGTTCATGTTTTAAGTACGCAATTACTAGCAAAATATGCTTTCAAAGAACCAGAATTCAAACGTTTTGTTCACGTTTCAACAATTGGTGTTCATGGTCATGTAGAAAACCCCCCTGGTGATGAAAACTGTCCAATACATCCCGGAGATATATATCAAGAAACTAAATTAGAAGGTGAACTGTGGATCAGAGATTTTGCCAAAAAGGAAGGATTACCAGTTACTATAGTTAGACCAGCAGGAATCTACGGTCCTGGAGAGAAAAGGTTTTTAAAAATCTTTAAAATGGTTTGCCGCCAGTGGATACCAATCATTGGCAAAGGTAGCAATTTACTCCATTTAATCCATGTTGATGATTTAACCAACTTTTTTCTGCTATCAGCAATTCATCCTCAAGCAGTGGGAGAAGTTTTTATTTGTGGTAGTAAAGAAGCAATAACCTTTAAACAAATGGTTTCTATTATTAGCGAATATTATGGTATTTCTTTTAAGCTTATTAGTTTGCCAGCTGCTCCAATATTTGCTTTAGGTGATCTTTTTGAACTAATTTGTCGTCCTTTAGGGATAGAACCACCCATTTATAGAAGACGGCTAGCATTTTATACAAAAGACCGCTCATTTAACACAGCAAAGATGAAAAATTTACTAGGGTTTGTACCTGCCCATTCAGATGTAGAAGGGTTAAAAGAATTAGCACAATGGTATCTGGATCAAGGATGGCTATCTGTTAAAAATCCCAAGTTAGTTTCCCAGCAAAAATTAATTTAATTGAGGACATTATTGATTATGATAGCCCATAAAGGAAGACAATTAATATCGAAAGTTCCTTTAACAGAGCAACTGAACAAAACAGATTCTTCTTTATTGAAGAGTTATCAATCTAAGGTTCTGGGGAATGATAATTTATTCTCTTTAGTAGAATATGAATTAGCTACTTTCTTATTTGGAAACTTAGCTGGTGGATTGGGATATCTACTGAGGAAACGGTTTTATAGTAGCCTTTTTCAGAATGTGGGCGGAGGAGTCATTTTTGGCAAAGGGATTGTTTTACGTCATCCTCGACAGATTACCCTTGGAGAGCGCGTAGCAATTGATGATTACGTACTACTAGATGCAAGTGGAGCTGGAGAAAAAGGAATAGTTTTAGAAGAGGATGTCATTATTTCTAGAAACTGTGTAATTCAGGGTAAAACAGGTTCTGTAGCTATTGGAAAAAAAACTGATATTGGGTGTAATACAATTATCTCCTCAGGTGGAGGAATCTTCATTGGTAATTCTGTCTTGATTGCTGGTAACTGTTATCTAGGGGGTGGACGTTATATAGTCGATAGATTGGATATTCCTATGATGGAACAGGGGGTTTATACAAAAGGACCAGTCGTGATTGAGGATGATGTTTGGTTGGGTGCTGGAGCGATTGTTCTCGATGGAGTTCATATTGGTAAGGGATGCATTGTTGGTGCGGGAGCATTAGTTACAAAGGATCTTCCTGATTACGCTATTGCTGTTGGAGTTCCAGCTAAGGTTACTAAGATGCGGGGAAATCTGTGAATTATGATTACTAAGCAGGAGAAATAAAAAAGTATTTTTTATTTGAAATATTGTCAGCATTTTCTTGCAAGTATTGGAATAAGAATTTTTATACTTATTCCTAAAATTCTACTTTTAGATTAGAAGCAATGGAAAATTTATACCTAGAAAAACAGAGAAATTATACTATTCATGCACCAGAAAAGATCCATGTAATGCATGTGATCGATAAATTAAGTGTTGCTGGATCAGGCATTCATGGAATTACCAAAGCAATTGAATGGTGGATACCTCGTTTTGAGTCTCAACAATTTCAGTTTACAGTTTGTAGTCTACGTTCTCCAGAAGTAGCTGGTGAAATTTTTGAGCAAAAAAAAATACCAATTTTCTTTTTAAGCAAGGGTAAATTTAGTCTTAGTACTTTAACTAGTTTAATAGCACTTATCAAGCATAAACGAGTTCATATTCTGCACTTACACGGCTATGGAGCTACAAATTTTGGTCGCCTTGCCAGCTTATTAACTGGCATTCCCAATATTGTTCACGAACATACTGTGATTGATAATCAACCCTTTTATCAAACAGTAGCTGACTACATCTTATCTCCTCTGACAACAAAAGCGATCGCGATCTCCGAGCCTGTTCGCGAATTTATGATACATCGTCGAAAAGTAAAACCCAAAAAACTAGAAACCTTTTTCATTGGTCTGCCACTGGCTGAATTTAAACCACCAGAACCAACTGAAGTGGACAAGAAACGGACTGAGCTTGGCATTTTTCCTGATCAACAGGTCGTCTGTAACGTTGGTCGCCTAGACACCCAAAAGGGTCAAATTTATCTTCTCAAGGCTGCTATCTCAATCCTCAAAGAGTTACCCAACACTCGTTTTCTCATTGTCGGCGAAGGTCCGGATCGTTCAATGCTGGAGTCTTTTGCTCAACGAGAGGGGATTGCTCAACAGGTCATCTTCACGGGACTTCGTAATGATATACCTGCTCTACTCGCCCTATCAGATATAGCTGCCATACCCTCGATTTGGGAGGGTGGACCCCTCACACTCTTTGAAGCAATGAACTTGCGAAAACCAGTAGTAGGAACTCCTGTGGGATTGATGGGAGAAGTTATTCATGAGGGAGAGACAGGCTTCCTTGTCCCTTGTCAGAATGTTGAACTGTTGGCTGAGAAGTTAATCTTTATGCTGAAAAATCCACAAATGGCAAAAAAAATGGGAGAAGAAGGCTGGAAAGCTTGCCAAAACTACGACACATCTCACTCAGTGCAGCGACTTAGGGAAATTTATAGGGAATTAGTTACTTAGATAATTGATTATTTACCTAATGAATAAAACCAATAGCACATTAAAAATCATAATCAACATTTAGGCAGGAGTAAATAATGATGGAGTCAGCACAGAGCAATTATACTCTCAAACCAGTCACTCCTATATCAATCAACTCAATAGTCCAAGGTGTGATACGTGCATTGATTTCTGAAGAGTTTCTCTTTAGAGTTCATAAGAACATGTTTGATAACGTAGCAATCCTAGCCAGAAAACCATCATAAAATTCTGCTGACTGTTGCTATACCTTCAATTTAGTAAGGTAGAAGTTTTACACGCTTAGCTTTCCATGAAAACCCTGCTTAGTCGCCTAGATCTATCCTATATTTATGCTTTCCTAAGTGAAGCGACGCTAGGCCTTACCTTTATTTTTTATATTATTCTAGCCCGGATTCTAGGACCTGAGCAGTATGGAATGTTCGCGGCGGCTACTGCTTTGGTAGGAATCCTCGCCTTCTTCATTCAGTTCGGACTTCCAGCTTTACTAGGACGGGAAGTTGCCGCCAACCCTCAAGAAGGTTCAAAATCTACAATTAAGTTTCTCCTGCTTGAGGGATTAAACTCTCTGCCGGTTCTTATTCTTCTCTTACCCCTTGCTCACGCACTAGGTTTTAAAGGTACTGGCATCACAATTTGCTACTTAGTAGTTTTGGCAGAAATTTGCCGTAGCGCTAAGCAGACTCTGCGTTCTGTCTTCCGAGGTTTGGGACAGTTCAGGACTGAAAGCATTTCTGTGGCAATAGAGCGGTTTTTGGTAGTTCTGCTTGCAGGTCTTATCCTGTTTTTATCTGAGGATTTGGTGTGGGTAGTAGCAACCTTAGTCCTCGTCCGTATGCTCGACATCTTAGGACTACTTTACTACCTAGGCAAAAAGACACAAATTTCGTCTCCGATTAGCTTTAAGAGTCTCTTGCAAACCCTCCGGATGGCTTACCCATTTGCGATATCGTCAGTTCTATGGATTCTCTACTATCAAATTGACATTTTGATGCTCAAGGGACTTGCTACCACTGAAGAGGCAGGCTTATACAGTGCTGCTTACCGCTTAATAGAAATCTTTTCTTCTCTACCCCGAGTTATTTTCTTGGTTACTTTCACCAGATTTGCCCGATGCCAAGCTACAGAACCAGAAAGATTACCAGAGGAAATCCACAAATCAGCTTACCTGCTTTTGGCAGGAGTTTTGCCAGTTCTTGTTACTGCTGGTCTTTTCCAAACTCCTCTAGTAGAAACTATTTATGGTCAAGCTTTTTCTCCTGCCATTAACTCCCTGACCATTCTCCTTCCTAGCCTTGGGATCAAAATGTTTGGCACTTTAGTGGAGTATTTCCTCCAAGCTACTGGACGGGAAAAGTCTCTGCCTCCTCTTCTATTAACCACTGTGATTATCAACATCGTCTCTAATGGAATTCTCATACCCCGTATGGGAGCAGTTGGTGCGGCTCTAGCAACCTTACTCAGCGAAATTGTCCTAGCTACATTTGGTCTCAGCCTGATGATACGTATAGGTTACAAAAGAGTGGGTCAGCGCCTTCTCCTAATTGCAGTAATTAGTTTACTGGTAGCAGCAATCCCATCTCTAATGCTCAATGGGTTAAACCTGATTGTGGCAATCGGGCTAATGGTTCTTAGCCTCGCCATAATAATTTTCTTGATGCGCCATAATTACTTTCTTAAACAGTTTGAGTAAAGGACTTTAGTAAAAATATGAGTGACAGCAAAAACAAACTTTATAAGATTAAATTATCTTTGTTATAAGAGGATTTTTGAAATGAAAAAAGTCATAGATAATTTTGATGAAAGAAAAGAATTTGGGAATCTCGATGCAAATATTCGCTTCCTTAATGAAACGGCTCTAATTAATAAACAGATAAAAATCCTGGAAATAGGTAGTGGCACTGGCAGCTTGCTCAAATATTTTCACAGCAGAGGTTATGACATAAGAGGTGTAGAGATCAATAAGTCCAGGATTGAGGAAAGCAAGCATCTCCATGGCAATTTGCCTTTAGAGATAGTCACCTCCGAAATTTTACCCTTTCCTGATAATTCCTTTGATGTAGTAATCAGTTTTGATGTTTTTGAGCATATTCCAGATTCTGATCAACATTTGCAGGAAGTGAAAAGAGTTTTGAAGCCTGGAGGCTTTTACCTTCTACAAACACCTAACAAGCTCACTAATGTCATTTTTGAAACAATTAGATGGAGAAGCTTTACCAAATGGCAAGCTGATCATTGTTCATTGCATAGCTATTGGTCAATCCTGAGAAGATTCAGAAAAAATTCTTTTGAAGAAGTAAGTTTTTATGATATTTCAGTAGTTACTGAATTCTTCAAAATTAAAGTAAAAAATCATCTGGGAAAAATTGGACTTTTTATATTAAGGATAATAAATCCAGATCAATTGCCTTTGGGCCTCAGAACAAATTTTTACATCACAGCTAGGAATCAAACTAAAATATTATGACTCCAGCCTATACCACCCTAAATACTATTATAGATAGGCATGAAGATAGCAACGCCAAAGATATTGCCCAACATCAGCACCCAAAATATTACACATAAAACAGCGTTTTTTTTGATTTTTTTCAGTATTTTTAGCTGGGGATGTACGGCGAAAACCAATAGCAATAAGGTTGATTTACCCTATTCCACGATCAACCCTCAGGCTATCCAATTAGATTTACACCCTCAAGAAGAGGGCATCGGCGGACTGATTACAATAGATATCAATGATGATGACCAGAAAGATTTCATCGTTACTAAACCTGGTCATATTGCAGTTTACAATCATTCCGGAAAAAAGCTTTGGACAAAGCAAATCAACATTCAAGTGGCTGGACATCCAAATCAGCAGGGATTGCCAGGGTGGCATGGACCAGGTATCCAAGCTGCTGACGTAGATGGAGATCAAAAGACAGAAGTTCTGTTTTTAACCAAGGACAATACTCTCCATATTGTTCATGGTGTCAATGGAGAGACTCAGCAAACTCTCAAACTCTCATCTCCAGAAGGTACAGAGCGTTGGGAGCACCTAGTAATCGCCAATTTCCGAGGCGAAGGTGATCGTGACCTACTACTCCAAGCCACTAACGCTGAAGGATACCGCATAGGTCGCTATCTAGCAGCTTACGCGGTAGACGATTTGATACAGGAAGAGAGTCCAAAGCCACTGTGGACAAGGGACGATTTTATTGCCAATGCCCATAATGGCGCACGGGTGGCAGATCTAGATGGGGACGGTATAGATGAAGTCTTAGGTGGGATGATTGTCAATTCCAAGGGTGAAACCTTGTTCCAGATTCCCTTAAAAGGTCATATCGACTCACTCTTTGTCGCCGATGTCCGCCCAGATATCCCAGGATTAGAAGTAGTAGTGCTGGAAGAGGGAGGCAAGCAGAAGAGAATTATACCAGGCAATAATTCCATTTCCAGTCTTGGCAATCGTATTGTCAATCGCCTTGCCCCAGGCGGCAATCGCATTTTCCTCTATAACTATGAGAGACTAATCTGGGAAACTCACTACCAGCATCAGGAACCTCAAAATGCCGCAGTCGGAGACTTTGACCCTAAACGTCCGGGATTAGAAATTTGGTGCCGCAGTCGTTACAACGAACACCAGAAACCCTTCATCTTTGATGCACAAGGTAAACTTATCGCCAAATATGAAATGGACGATGTTGCTCCCGAAGGCTGGACCAATCAGGGTGTAGAAGTCATCTTCACAATTGACTGGACAGGGGAGTCGAAGCAATTAGCTGCAGCCAAAGAGCGCCACAAGTCAGGAGACATCGCCATTTTTGACCCAATTAGTGGGCAATTTCTCCATAAACTCAAGCAGAAGGCTGACCGACTTTATGTGGCTGATGTCTCTGGAGATTGGCGTGAGGAGTTGATTGTACTTAATGGTAATCAGCTACACATCTACTATAACTCTGAGGTGAATCCAAATCCCGACCATCCCAGGCTATGGACCCAAAACCACTACCGCCGTAGCAAGATGACTTGGAACTACTACAGTCCATGAGCTTTTCTTGAGATTTAGTGTCCCCTTGGAGATTATGCCACCGTAAAAATTAAAAACAATATTAGGAAAGATAAAAATGCAATCATATACAAAAGATCAAAATAGTCTCGATTACCGGCAAGTAGCTCACGAGGAGCATTTAACTCCCTCTAAGCTGGATTTATCAGTGGTTATACCGATTCACAACGAAGTGGAGAGCTTACCCCACCTGATTGATGCGATCGCAACAACCTTACAGGCAAGTCAGCTCAACTACGAAATCGTCTGTGTAGATGACGGCTCGCGAGACGGTTCCACTGAACTGCTCAAGGAACAAGCTCGAAGCCGCACTGACTTGCAAGCAGTTATTCTACGCCGCAATTATGGTCAAACTCCGGCAATGGCTGCTGGCTTCAAACACGCGCAGGCTCCCGTGATTGTCACATTAGATGGAGATCTACAGAATGACCCTGCCGATATTCCCCAACTTCTGGCTAAGTTGGAAGAAGGCTATGATTTAGTCAGTGGCTGGCGCAAAGAAAGACAAGATGCAGCTTTGACTCGACTGCTTCCCTCCAAAATCGCCAACTTACTAATTGGACGAGTCACAGGAGTGAAATTGCATGATTATGGCTGTTCTCTTAAAGCCTACCGAGCTGAATTAGTGGCAGATATGAACCTTTATGGAGAACTGCATCGATTTTTACCAGCCTTAGCGTTTATTGAGGGTGCAAGAATCACCGAGATACCTGTACGCCACTATGCCCGTCGCTATGGTCGAAGTAAGTATGGTCTAGATCGAACCTTCCGGGTGGTGATGGATTTGCTGACAATCTCCTTCATGAAAACTTTCTTAACCAGACCCATGCATGTCTTTGGACTATTGGGCATGATTACTATGGTACTAGGTATAGTTTCGGGGGGCTATTTAACCTTCATCAAGCTTTTCCTTAATGAGGGAATTAGGGACAGACCCTTGTTGCTTTTATCCGTAGCACTTGTCTTAGCAGGAGTGCAACTGTTTTGCTTCGGTCTATTGGCTGAACTAACCATGCGAACTTACCACGAGTCTCAGAGCCGACCGATTTATCGGGTGCGAGAGGTAGTAGGGTCGGGACGAGGAACCTCCTGAGTTGAGTTCACTCTTGAGACTTTCAGTTAACTTTGGTTAATGGCATGAAAACGCAAAATCAGATAGCTATAGATAAAAATCAGAGAGCTACAGGAAAAGCAACGACAGTAGATTTGCTACGGCAGAACATTCCAATCATCTTAATCTTGCTGTTAGCTACAGCATTGCGCCTCTATCAACTCGGCACAGAAAGCCTGTGGATAGATGAATTCTTCAGTATTAGGGATGCCAAGAGCCTGAACTTGAACTTTAGAGTACTCTACTTCGCGCTCCTACGCGTCTGGATGCTATTTGGCACCAGTGATGCCTGGCTACGTAGCTTGTCTGTCATTTTTGGCATAGGATGTGTATTTCTAATCTACCAGCTTGGTTATCGTCTAGTTGGAAAGTCCACGGGTCTAATTTCTGCTTTGGTAATTGCCCTCTCACCCCTGTTCATACATCATTCACAATCGGTGCGGATGTATATGCTGAGTACTTTCCTCAGTATGGCTGGCACATTAGTCTTATTGCGTAGTTTTGAGCAGCCAACTGTCTCCTCGATGCGTTGGTGGGCTGGTACTAGGCTCTTGGCTATCTATACTGTACCGCTGAATGTTCTGCTGCTACTACCGGATGTAATCTTGATCTGGTTAAGATTTCGTAACCAGCGCTCTGTGTTATTTGCTTTTGGCAGAGGACTCCTACTAATTGGTCTCTTGTGGCTTCCGGTCACATTTAAACTAGCGATCGCCACAAACGACTACATGTATGGTGGTTGGGCATCGGCAAAGTCAGGTCCTGGTTTTGTGGAAATGGTCGCTCAACTACCTGCTTTTACAGTCTATTGGCCGTTGCGTAAGGTACCGCAGAATCAGTTTTGGTTTTACGGGATGTACGGTTTGATCTTGGCAGTTTTGCCAGCCATTCTACTATTTAACGGAAAACGCTCGGCACGACTTCTGTGGACTGCAGCATGGGCATTGCTGCCATCAGCTGTTATTTTATTTGTTTCTATTACCTCTAGTTCCCTTTGGACATCTCGCTACTTACTGTTTATTTCCCCATACCTGATTGTTCTTTTAGTCGCTAGCTTTGTAAAAATTTGGCACTGGCAGCGTGCTGTAGCGATTGTAGTGACACTTGTGTATATAGTTGCCATCAGCGGTGGATTAGTACGTTATTACACCGTGCTGGATAATGCGGATTGGCGCGGTGCAGTACAAATGATTAGCAATAAAGAAAAACCTGGCGACGCCATTGTCATATCAGAGGAGAGTATTGGTATTGTATTTGATCATTCCTATCACGGTTCTGCACCTGTTTATGCTATGGAAACCATTCCAGGTAACGTAAAAATGAGTAAGTCAATTGTTAAACAAGCACTTGAGAGCTTGCCAGAGATTCAATCGCGTCTATGGTTGACCTATTTTCGAGCCGCTGGTAGGGGTGGAGATAAGCGGCATGAGGTGTTCCGGAGTACTATTGAGGAAGAGTTTCAGGTGCAAGAAGATCATATGTACTCGGGTAAGATGGAAATTTTTCTTCTTACACCGCGTTCGGCTTCCAGATAGTTGAAACATAAAAAATAATGAATAACAGTCCAAATTTTATAATCATTGGCGCAATGAAATGCGCAACTACTACACTGCATGAACAACTGGCACGCCAGCCAGGTATTTTCATGACTAAGCTGAAAGAACCTAACTTTTTCAGCAACGATGAAAGGTACGCTAAGGGAATAAACTGGTATCTATCTTTGTTAGAATCAGCTAAAGCTGATGATTTGTGTGGCCAATCAAGTACACACTACACGAAACTACCTACCTACTCACAGACGATTGAGCGCATGTATCAATATCTGCCAGATGTGAGGTTGATTTATGTGATGCGCCATCCAATTGACCGACTCAAATCACAATACATTCATGAGTGGAAGAAAAGAGTGATTTCAGTCGAAATTAATCAAGCTATTATAGAATAATCACTCTTTTAATAAACAGAGATTTTTTTTTACATCCATGGGGAAAGTTCTCACTTTCCTCGATTTTTTTTCACTTATATCCTTCTTATCATTAGGAGTACGAAGATATGAAATATTTTGTGCAGAGATACATAAAAGAAAAAGCGAAAAATATTTTGTTGAAAGCGTCTTCTCTATTTTGCACACCATTAAGCAGAGACGATACAAGGAGATTAGATTTTCTAGAGCCAATCTCCAAGACAAATAGTTTTGAATTAAGCTGTCTTTCAATTGCTGGCATAAGCACAAAGCTTCCTATAAAAGTATCTTATCCTAGCTCAATACTCTTCAGGGTAAGGAATTCAGCAACTCAAAACCTCCGAATTCTTCCTTCTGGAGGTATTTGCAGTGACGATAAAATACTTTGCACTGGATTCAAAGGACAGCAATCTTATAATATAATGGGATACCTGCAGTCTTTTACCAAGAGAAGACGAAGCATTTCTGGAACAATTATATGCAACTGGCCGCAGCAATTTCTAACCTATGGAGATTTTGTTTTGCAATTACTTCCGGAACTATGCTTGATAAAGGCAACACTTTCTCCGGGAGAGTGGTTAAATGCCAATTTTGTTTTTAATAAGCAACCAAAATTTTTAGTCGATTATTTAAAGCTTTTGGGTTGTAATGAGGGACAAATAATTGATTCGAGTAACAATTGTTTCATCCTAGCACCTGAATCTCAAATTTATTTTCGAGAGAAAGATAGAATGTGGTTTTTATGTGCACCCTTGGAGCTACTTAAAATTAGTCGAAAATTCTTGATGGCTAAACAAGATATAGTTCATCAGCATGAAAGTATATTGTTTGTTGAACGCCTTGGAGTATATCGGAGAGCAATTGGACTTGACGAAAACATGAGATCAAATTTGAGAGAACTTGGAATTAGTTTTTTTGATCCGACGAATGTTTCTATAAAAGAACAAATTGCAGCCTTCGCCAATGCACAGATAGTTATCGGTATTCATGGTGCTGGCATAGCTAATATTCTTTGGTGTCAACCGGGTACTAAAGTTGTTGAAATTTTTCATCCTAAATTTGCTCCTTGGTGTTACGCAATAATGGCAAATCAACTTAATATGGACTATTACAGTCTCGGTAGTAATCCTGGAAGCATGGACATTAATTTCAGGGAAACAGATGTCACTGTTGACTGGAATTACCTAATTAAGTTAATTAAGCAATTAAAGAGGAGTATTGATCAGAAAACCTCGATTAATTGAATTTTGAAAAAATCTTGTCTTAATTTGAGCTTGTTAAGGGACTTTCAAAAAGTAATATATTATTTTCTGGAAGTCCCTTGATGTTCATGCCATTGCAGCCCAATCATTGCAGCCACAGAGAGCATATAACCTGGTTCTTCCATCTGAGAAAAAACTAGACCGATGGCGAATACACTGAACATCAAGAATCGAGAAAAGTCATCCAAGCAAAGATAGCGCCAGACTAAAAATGAGAGGAACAGATAGGCTGCTAGACCTAAAAAACCCAGATCTCCCCATATCCCTGCCCAACCGAACAGAGGAGAGAACATGCTTGATGAAGCCCCAAGGTAACTTGCTGCCACCGCTTGCCAGACATCACGACTAGCAGGATGTCTAGTAGAGCCTAAGGGTTCTAACAAATCTGCATATTCCTTAATCATCCACCCTCCTAAGCGACCCACAGTGTGACCAGGTCCAAGACCAAGTAACCAATTCATGAATGACTCATAGTATGAAGGGACAATACGAAAAGTGGCAGTTTTGAGTAGAGTAGCCTCGCCCTCAGGACCGTAGATGTGTGGTCTCATCCAAACATTAAAAGCAGCGAAGGCTTCTACATTTTGCAGGCACCAGAGCAAGACGTAAACCAACACAATTGCTCCTATGACATACTTTATCAATTTTGTAATGTCTTTAACTTTAGTTAGTATCAAAAGTACTCCTCCTACTAGAAAAGCTAGGAGTACCTGCTTCGCATCAGCAATTAGCATTTGCCAAAATGTAGCAAGAGCAACAGCTGCCCGAATCCAAATGGGAACGGTTTTAGCAGACACGAGATAATACACACCAAAGCTTAATGAAACGGAAGCACCAACAACATGCCCAGCTCCTGATCTCCAGAAAACCCCCTGGATGTGGTCTGGAGACGCTAAGCCAGGGGTATTCCAAGTATTCATTCTGAGAACATGACGCTGGAACAAGGCAAGAAAGAGGTGGAAAAAGAAAAAACGTCTCATCCAGGTTTTGAATTTTTCCAAGCTGGCTGGGGACATTGGCAGGCTAATTATTGCCAGTAGCATTACAAAAGGTTCCCCGAGCAACATGAATGATAGGACTGCGTTAATCACTCCTGCCTGATTCCAAAGGGCACTGGCAAATATTGCCCAAAATAAAATAAATAGCCCAGTGATGAGTGCCCAGGAAATTGCAATTTGATGACGATCCTTGCTCCTACTCTTGAGCAATGTTACTCCACAGGCAAAAGGAACTGTTGCAAAGTGGAGAAAATTGATAGTTGAGGGTGCGCCTAAAGTATCGAAACAGCGCGAAAAAAACATAGTGGCAAACGCCAACAGCACCAATGTAGAGCTTTTGATAAATCCTTTTTTTTTCCCGGATAATGCTGCTCCTGATTTCATTTAATTTAGATTGAATAAAAATCAAAAATTAGTCATATGTTTAGTAGTTGTATAGTTCACTGTTTTGCTTCCTGAACATCTTAACTTTACTTGTGGCTAGTAACTTGTTGCCTACTGCGAGCCAGTTCGTAAATTTCCATTAACCGCTGGTAATTATCCGGTGCGGTGTACTTAGCTTCAAATGAGGCACGAGCCGAATGGCGCATTTTGCTCAACTCCTCTGGATGATTGAGAACCCACTCTACCTTAGCAGCTAGGTCTGCTGAGTTACCAGGACGGAAGCGGAGCCCATTATAGTTTGGTTCCACTAGTTCAGCTAGTGCTCCGATATCAGAAACAATCAATGGCGTTCCTTTAGCCAAGGCCTCAATTCCTACTCTTCCAAAGGTTTCGTACCACTCCGAAGCAATGACTAAGAAGGAGGCTTCCCCCATCATTTCATAAACCTCTGACAAAGGCTTGCGTCCCAGCCATTCTACCCCCGGCATCTGCTGTGCCATCTGAGCTACCTGGAAACCAAGAGGACCATCCCCAACAATCTTGAGGGGAATCTTGCCACCTAGTTGCTTCCAAGCCTCAAGCAATGTGCCTGTACCTTTTTCCGGTGATAGTCTGCCTGCAAACATTGCGTAAGCGCCGCTCCCTTTTCCTAGTTCAGGAGCCGGATACAGAAAGTTAGTCTTGAACTCAATTTTTTCTTTGGGTAAACCACCTTGAATAAATTTATCGAGAGCAAAGTGACTATAGGCAATAAATACATCTACTGCATTTGTCCAGGTTCCTAGAAGGGAATGGAAATTGACCATTGCTGTGACTGCACCACTGGCAATTCGACTGTCCCGATAGCAGCCATGAATCACTCCTGACCATGCTACTCTTTTGCCTAGGCAGTCTTCACAAATCTGACCATCCCGGAAAAAGAGACCGTTACTGCAAAGCAGACGAAAATTGTGTAAAGTTTGAACAACTGGCACGCCTTCCGCCTGGGCTGCGTGGTAAGCTGCTGGAGAAATCAGGGGAAAAGTATTGTGGAAGTGTGCAACTTGCGGTTTTTCCTGACGGATGAGAGTCCTTAAATCCTGATAGATTTTACTATTCCACAGAGTCGCCTTGGTCAAAGCTAGGGAACCCATTTCCTTGACTTGGTCGTTGTGAATTGTGTAACGTCGCACTTGGTGACCGTAAGACTCCAACAAGTCAGATTCGGTAGCGAAGATTGTATCCTCACCTCCAAGTTGCTGGTAGTGGTTGTGGACAGTTAGGATACGCATCTTGGTATAAACTCAATCTGTACTAAAATCGAGGAATTTTGCTCTTACCCAGTTAGATATGACCTAGAGAAGTATCCAAAGGTTTCAGTTTGGGTACTCACAGCCGGGCAAGAAAATCTTTTCATAGAACTTTGCTAAGTGCTGACCTTTGGTTTCCCAGTTATATTTCTCTTCCACCATATTTTGTCCTGCCTGTCCCATGCGGATGCGTAACTTCGGGTCATGGGCTAGGCAAATCATGGCATCAGCTAAATCACTTACAGTCTGCGCAGGATTATGGGCAGGAATCTTAAAGCCAGTTTCTGGCGTTACTTGAATCGCTGGTCCTCCTAAATCCAAGCAAATCACTGGGTGACCAGCTGCCATTGCCTCTAGGCAAACCAATCCTCCAGAATCATGCAGGCTGGGATGAACTAGTACATGGCACTCTCCTAACTTCTGGAGGGTCTCATCTCGTGATAGCTCGCCCCAGAACATAATCTGGTGTGCAATTCCCAGTTCTTCAACTAGGCTCTGAAGTCGTTCCCGCTCAGGTCCATCCCCTATAACCCAGTACTCGGCATCGGCTAAACCTGCCTGAGCAAAAGCTGACAATCCTAGATGAAAACCCTTCCAGTGCAAAAGCCGACCAATGCTAATGAGCCTCACTTGAGAACTAGAGGGTAGTGTGTATCGTGCCAGATGCCCGATCTCTTTTTTGGATAAACCTAACTGCGAAAGTACCTGCACATTGCTTGCACCCATTTTGCGGACTCGCTCTGCCGTGTCTTCAGTGGTTACACGGGTGATAGTACTGCGCCGAGCCGTGAGACGTGCAAACGGATCTTGCTCTCCCACTTTATGAGCTAAGGTGCGCATAATTTCGTATATCTTAGCTTTGAAGCTAAAGTCTTGCCAAAAGGTTGGTGGTGCTGATTCCCCACCACCAACAGGACCCCAAATGAAGGGTATAGGCAGCAGTGAAATAAAGCTAGGGGTTGAGTACCTCACGAAGGTTACGTGATGTGCCAGGTCAAAGCGAATTTCGCGGTGTAACTGACGAGCCACGAAATAAGCCTGAACCTGCCAAAGGTAGTAGTGCAGTACAAACGCCACTGAACCCAACTGCCAAAAACCTCCCCATAAGGGCAGGGTAAAGTAGACAAAATGCAAATTTGGTTCTGGGTTGCGTGCTAGCTCTGCTTCAATAGCAGGGCGACCATCATCTGGTCGAGTCAGAACCCAAACTTCATGATACTTGGCAAGTTCCCGCGCTGTGTGCCAGCCGACACCAGGCTCGGAACCCCTACCTGCTTCACAGGCATATGCAGACAGCAATACTTTCATACGTGAAGTATATCCTTGGTCCGATTCAATATATTCAAGGTTTTCTAGCCGTTTCAACTGAAAGAACCTCGTCGCTTCAGTTGATAATATGAAGCCATTAAATAAAGCTCAAACCTCAATTTGAAATCTAAAGTCATCATACTTACCCATTTTTTTAAAGAAAAATATCAAATATTCTCTGCATAAATTGTCGATAAAACCAATACTAATTCCAGGAAAATCAACCCGATATCATCATTAACTAGACTGAATTGCAGAAGTCTAAGTACTCTCTGCTAATTCTCTGATACTGAAAATCCTGTGACCTTTTGCTTGCCTGCTCTCGATAGTGCTTCTTCAAGTTGTGGTCAGTAAGAACTTGAATAATTGCCTTAGAAAGAACGTCAGTGTCATTGGTAGGCACGACAATTCCGAATTTTCCATTCCCGACAACATCCTTTGAGCCCCCCGGAGCATTAGTCACAATTGCGGCAGCACCGCATGCCAGAGCTTCCTGCAGGGCAATTGGACATCCTTCCCATGCTGAAGCTAAAACAAATGCATCGCAGGCAGACATAAACCTGTATGGGTTATGGTCATATCCAGGCATCGCTACATGCTCCTCAACCTGAAGCTCTCTACATAAACTTTCCAGTTCAGGCCTCAAAGGGCCTTCACCCAAAATCAAAAGCTTGGCAGGCAAAATACTTACCACATTAGCAAAAGCACGAATTAATACATCAAGCTGCTTCTGTTTCGCTAGGCGAGCTACCGTCATGATGACTGGAGTACCCTTATTTTGAAACCATGGGTGCTCTATAGGCTCTCTTGCTAATTGCTGTATTCGGTCTATATCAATTGGGTTCAAAATAACTCTCATCGGTATACAGTCTGGAACTTTGATTTCCTCCAGTAAATCAGTGATAGTATCCTGAGAAACACCAACTAAACCATCACCAGATGGATAGGTGTAACGCATCAAGATTGGCAAATATCTTAATCGGAGCTTATCTTTATGCTCTATCCCGGCTTCTAAGCTAATAATGTTATGTTCTCCAATTATTATTTTAGTATTAGTACGGGACAAATACCGTGCCCAGATGGCAACGATATTGAAGTACCAAGGCATCGGCAAAATAACATCAGGTTTGTATTTTCGTATATAATGCACAGTTGGCATTAAGGAAAAAGCTGTACGTCGAGTATTCAATGTGACTAAATTGATATCCGGATATTTAGCTTTCTCCTCGTTACTTGCATGTAAAATAACCAAGTCACAATTGACTCCTAACTCTTGGAAGCCTCTTGCCAGAACTGTACACAGGTTAGTAAATGCACCACCTTGCATGTCATGAGTAAGTATCGCAACTTTTTTAATGGTCATCAATTTCTCCAGTTAAACTCTGTACTTAGCTCTAGGTTCCAATAAAGAAAATTCTCAACTAAGTCTAAAAGGGTTTTGAAAATCACTTTCTTACTTATTGAGAACCAATTTCGTAACCTCAACCAGACATTTGGAGGCTGCTTCTGGAGTATTCTGAGACATGATCTGCTTAGATTTCTCACCCATTACCTCAATGAGTTTAGGTTGATCTATAAATCTTCTCATTAGTTCAGCTAACTTGTCAGGTTGATCGGGAGCAAATACATAGCCATTTTCTCCATCAACCACCATTTCGGCTGTCCCTGCCCCTGTCGAGCAAAGTACTGGTTTTCCAAACAGCATAGCTTCAAGTGCTACTACACCCCAGGTATCCTCTAAGGTAGGAAACACAAAAACATCAGCCCTGCGAAAATAAGCGCTGATACAGTCATAATCTACCCGTCCAGCCCATCTCACGCAGTCCCCCAAATTATGGTTCTGACTAAAGACTTCAAGTTCCTCCCGTTGAGGTCCATCGCCCACTATTAATAATGAATAGTGACAATACCCTTGCTGTTGTAGGATGACACATGCTTCCAGAAGGAGATGGATACCCTTCCTTGGAATTAGATGCCCAACAAAGAGAAAAATTGGTCGCCGTAACTGGAAATCGGTCAATTCAGAATCTTCATCTTTAAGGTGTTTCAACAAACTCCTTGAATCCGGTATTTCATAGGGCTTAACGAAAACGCGGCTTTCTTGAGCTTTGAGAATCTCTGTAAGATAAGCTTTTCCCCCTTGGCTGTTTGTAATGTAGGCATCTGCTGCTCGAACCATTGCCCGCCGAAGAAATAAGCGAACGAATGAATTTCGATAATCTACACCAGGCGAGCTTCCCTCATAAGCGATTACAATTCGCCACTTACCTAGAGGTTTTAAAAGTAGGGCAAAGATAGTCCAGATACCAAAAGAACTAGAGAAGATTAGGTTAGGCTTAAACCGTAGTAATTGACCAACAATGCTTGGAGATAAATACGTGAAGTTAGAACCGTAACTCGTTTCCTCGCGATTGATTTCTATAACCTTGAACTGTCCAACAACTTTAACTGTGAGTGCGTTCTCAAATCCTCGAGCAAATCCAGGAAAAAGCCCAGTAAATACAGTTGTTTGTGGAAATGGTCGCGTGAACTCACTCAGAACTGGCTGCCAATAGAACCATGCTACTGGTAAGAGCCAAGCAATGCGGGGATTATCGATACTATTCACCTCATTTCACCTCTAAAATAGAAATAGGGCAAGTCATGTAACACTTTTGCTCTTTCTCTCACTCCAGCCATTTTGAGAGGTCCCGTTCGATCAGGTCTTGGAGCTTTAGAAGATCTTCGCGGTATACCTGGAGAACTTCCGCACGTACCTCAGGTGAAAGCTCTGGCTTGGCAAGGTTGCGCCTGTGAAGATGAGCTTTCAGGCGAGGACCTAACCTGTCTGGTAGAAACAGCTTAATCGCATCCTTGATGGGGTTGGGTTCTCTTAGAAAATTATTCAAAGCTTTGTTTTTGGGAATCCCAGATACGTTAAGCCTGATTGACATATCCGGGACAAACGTCTCATCTATACCGAGAAATTGGAAAATGTCCTGTAGTAAGCTAAGAGGATTGGCGGTAAAGTCTTCGTAGAGATAGACCTTAATCTGACCCTGATCAAATGTGTTGAAATAGCGCTTCAACTGACCATAGTAAAATCCCTGATGCCGATAGTGCCAGAAATAGCCCCAGTTGTTATGGATGCGAATTTCTTCTTGTTCAAGTGCTTGAGTAAAATCAGTCAAGGGTTCACGACAATCTCGAACAAAATGTAAAAAGTTTGAGTATGCCCTATCAACTGGATTGCGAAGAATAGCAATCAGCTTTGCATTAGGTAGATGGTGATGTATACGCCCAGGAGCCCTCTGACTATAGAGGTACGTGGTAGATGCTTCACCAATAGCAATTTCGTTTGAGACGCCTTTGAAGAGATTGCAATAAGTTTCAATATCAGTAACTGCATAGTAGTTCACATCCTGATCATCTCCAGGTCCACAAAAGCTCATCTTCTCGCCTTTGAAGGCAAAAAACATTGGCTCCTTTTCGGGGCTCATATAGATTTGTGGATGTTGATTGAGATAATCATAAATTGTGGATGTTCCAGCTTTGGGAGCACCGATGATCAAGAAATTTGGCATTTTCATACAATTACCTCCTGAACTGTACCCACAGAAAAAGAGCGAGGAATGGTAATATGAAAGCCAAAATCTACAGCTGCTTCAGGGCAATATTGGCTAAATATAAGCATAATGATCGAAAATAATTGTGATTGATTGAGAATCACTGATTCACACATAGCGAAATATGATACTCGCAAATTTTTCAGCGGAGTTATGTTCTGAAAAAAGCTTCATTTTACTAGAATTACAAAATTGTGCTGGAGAGTTAAGAAGAAACTGAGTTAATCCCTTAGCAATTTCGCTGTGTAAAGTTGAATCAACCGTCAAACCAAGACTGTGATGTTGAACAATCTCTCCTATCAAACCATAGTTTGAGCTAAGAACTGGTTTCTGGGCAGCAGCAGCTAATACTAAGGTTCCGCTCATGCCAACATGCCGTTGGTGTATGGCTAATACAACATCTGCTACTTGAAAATAAGAATAAACATCCTGTTCAGGAACAAATTCATAATGACTGATGATTTGCACAGGTTGAGACTGCATAATTTCCGCTATTTGAGACTTGATTGCAGCTTGGTCTGAGGGTTGTTTTCCCACTAATAACAGACAGAATTTATCGCTAAGAGTAGCCGATAGCAAAGGGATAGCCTCTAACAGCCGGTGGAGTCCCTTCCGCTTAGTTAATGTCCCAAATAAAAGAAATACCTGTCTACCGGGCTGAATGCCCAAATTTTCTCTGAACTTCTCCAATTGAAACTCAGGATTATCGGAAATTTGCACCGGATCTGGTAAATGTACTGCTTTTGTCTTACTAGAAAGTTTATTAATATGTTCGACTACAAAAGGGTCAAGGCAAAACAAGGTTCTGAGCTGTGGATGATGTAACACAACAGATAGAAGAAACTTCTCCCACCATTTTTGTAATCTCTCTTTCTCAGAAGATGGGTGGTTAGCGAAATTACCGTAATGAAATGAAGGTCGAAAATAGATACCAGACAATGAACAGGGAAACTTGGTCCCTAAAGCTAGCGGTATTTGATAAATATCAAAGAACATGATCAAACACTGAGTAGCCTTCAGGAATTTAGCATATTTACAAAGTAGATGCCATTCCTGGAACTTGCGAAAAACTCGACTAATTAGAGGTATTCTTGAGCTAATGCTTGCTTCTTCCTCTGGAGTAATTGCTATAAAGTTAATATTTGACTTGTCGCTGACCGACGCCAGGTCTACAACGGCAGAGTGTTGCTGTATAAACTTTGGGGATACGACAATATCTAAGCGACCTGGTAGTTCTTGTTCATGCCAATATCTAACTAAATGCATGATATAAATTGGGTAGTGCCCCCCAACAGAAAGTTCAAACAGCATAATCCTGCGATCGCTGTTTGATTTCTCACAATCATGAAAATAAGTTTCATTTTTAGTGGATATTAGTGAAAAAGTGTTTAACCCCATTTGTGAAGAACCACTAATTTTTGTCTCGATGTACTGCTTCGTAACCTACAAATAATGGCATGGCGCGACTAGGCATATCCTTGGTAAAGAATAACTTTGTTTCACCATTCCGTATCTCCTTAACCTGAATTCGATAATTTCGATTAGCTCCATAGGCGCTCACTGAATAAATGAGAGATTGGTTAGATTCATTGTTAATAAAAGCTGCCTCTTTCTTATCTTCTTCATTAAATTTCTGAAAGGGGTAAATCAGGGTTCCCAACAATTCTGTTCTACCGCCACTAGTTGTTTCGATGACTGTTCCTTTCTTTTCTGTTTTTATACCCAATATCCAGAGATTTCCTCCCTTATTTGTTACTTTACGAATTACCTCAGAATTTAGCTGTCGTGCCCAAACATCCTGCGGATAATCTAAGTACAAGTTAATCTGCACGTCTTCGAGAAATAATTTACCTACTCCCTGAGAATTATGAATCTTTGGTCCTGCACAGTGTTTGATTGCCAGTGACCGGGAAGACATATGTTCTACTATGACGCTAGAAAAAAGCAGACCCTCTATAATCAGAGGATGTTCACTATCCTCTTGAATCTGGAAGATAGCCTTTAAATCCTTATTTAAATTTATAAAGGACTCAAAGCCGACAATTTTTCTGACCGTAGCTGGGACATTTATGATGCCGCTGACCTTATAGTTACCTCTTGGGAAGTAAATGGTTGACTTGCCTGAATCCATGGCAGCCTGGATAGAAGGGTAATCTCTGACATTTGCCCAATTGTTCAATTCATTTTCATGAAAGCTTGGTGTCTCCTCTATCGGAAGCTGCAAAGAATGCTTCGGGCTGTCAAACAGGCTATAGACCTGATGGGAAATATATTCGGCATGGGATGAACCTTGCACAACATTACCCTTATGCTTTATGGCTGATCGATAGCCACTGGCAGTTATATTTCTAGCATAAAGATAGGCTTTACTATCGATCGCACTCACTGATGATGAACCCCCTCGGAAATCGCCATCAAGTACAATCACCAACCCTCCCTGGCGATTCTGGATAACCGGGACAGAATTGTTACTCTTTAAACCCCTGATTGCTATTGTATTTTGCTGATTAAGAATGCCAGCAACTTTTTGATTCCTCAGAGTGATGTGTTCCAAGGTAAGACCATATTCAGGATGGCGTATCTGAATCCCGTAATCAAATCCTTCAATATCTACATTTTTGATCAAACTAGGACCAGGCCACTCTCTAGTCATTGCCAGACCAACTTTTCCTTCTCCATCACCAGACTTTATAGCAACATCTTTAATTGAGCCTCGATTATTAGAAACATAATCGATACCAATTGCACCTAGATTACTGCTACCAGTATGCACTGTGAGACCCCTAAAGTAATGTCGAAAGGCTTCGTTCCCCTTTCTTGTCTGAATAACAGCTTTGGGATTGTCCGGATTCCCAAAGCCAGGAGCATTATTCTTGAGCTTGATGATCGTAGTGTCTTTCCCCTGTCCCTGGAAAGTTACACAGCAGGTATAACGCCCTCCAGTCAATTGAAGTGTATCGCTAATCAGGTAAGTACCTTTGGGAAAATACATCACCTTAGGTCGGGTATAGTCTTTATAGGGAGCCTTAATCGCCTGCAAAATTGCTTCGGTATCATCAGTTATTCCATCACCCTTAGCACCAAAGTCTCTTTTGACGTCAATCCATCCCACATCGTTGGGGAAGAGTTTTTCTCTGGCGACTTTATCCGAGTCATTTTCAGGCTGAGCTGATTGGCTCTGGTTTGCAAATCCAGGAATAGCCAGAGAGGGAGATCTAATTTGGGGTTGCTCTCTAGGGAAACAGCCAGCTGTCAATCCTAGCAGGGCTAAAATTGCGCTCCAGTGGGTTAGTTTTTTGGGAACGAGCATCTTGTGTGTAACCTCTGGGCAGCTAATGGGTTCTGGGCAATCGCATTTGGAACGGTGACGGAAACATTGCGCGAATGCGGTAAGATTCAGCCTCAATTCAGATAACGCTTCATACTTTCCACACTTTTTTGTTTCAATTTTTCGTATAATATTGAAGCCCTTTCTATTCCTCCATAACTTTCATTTTTATGATTCACTTTCCGTTTACTAATTAAACTCATAACCGGTTCAATATCATCATCTTGTTCAGGCTTCTGACCCTTAATAAAAGCTATGAGTCCGCGAATAACTTCTTTCTCCCTATTTAGCAAAGATTCGTATATTACCCAGTAAATCTGGGCATTTTCCTCAAACTGGATTGCCCTATGGTAGTAGTCTACCCATGTATTAATAGAAGCGCCTCCAGAGAGGTTGAGTGCAGACTTAAGAAAAGATGATGGTTCTCGGACAACACAAACGAATTTGCTGCCAGACCACATTTTAAGATAGACAGGCATATACACACCACAGTGAACATCCTTGAAGCCCCAACATGACGTATCAAAGTAGTCACAAAAGTATTGATTTAGTCTAGAAACACCGTAGTGTCTGAGGACTTCACGACGTACTTTTGGAGCAATTCTATCATCATTCAACTCTGCCTCTGAGTAGTAAGCAAAGTCAGCATCACTCAGAGAATGTAAGTCTATACTGCATACTTTGACCTCGTTGGGAAGCCTGACTCCAGATCCACCAGCAAAGTGTAAGATGTATCTTCCTAAATCGTTAATCAAGAAATTTTCCTGAAATCCCTCAGGATTTAGGTTTCCTAGTTCTCCAGACCCCCTGCACTTGTGATTTTCCGGTCCCATATCCACGCCAATCTTTTCAACCAGTGAAGTTGTAAGTGTTGTACCACTGCGATAAATGCCAGTAATAATTATAGGCGGAACCAAAGGTGTACTCTGTGGTGAGCGTAAATTAGCTTTAAAGTAATAATTAGTCTGAAAATAAGGCTTGTAAACTTTATTTTTTAAGAATTGCTTAACTGCCGTAATATTATTGTTTAAAGACAAGTTCATGGTTTACTAAAACTCCTATAGTTTAAAAAACAATCTTAAATATACTGCTTGTTCAATTCAAAAATTACTATAATTTATTTTTATTTTGTTTTTTGTATTAATCCAGTTAATAAAATCATAAATTAAATTTTTAATTTTGTTTTTAATCCTAGAAAGGAGATTCGATTTTGTATCCTTTTCAAAGACAAGTCTATCAAAATCACGATCAACAACTGTAAATTCATTTGATTTAATAGGAAATTTAAACTCTACAGTCTTAATTTCTGCCAGTTCTGAACTGTTCGCTTTTGTTTTTGTATGTGTAGCATCTTCACGAAAACCAATATTTGAAACTAAGTTGACAGAAGGAACAATCGATAAACCAGACTGTACCAATCTTGCAAACCTCCAGGGATAGTCCCATGTATCAATTTTGCTGGCATTATCAAAAAGTTTTTTACTGCTCTCGTATTGTTTTCTATCCGCTAGAACATCTCTTATTCGAGCTTTAATTTCTGGCTCTGACCATAAGCTCATATTAATATCGTAATATTTCCACGCTCTACGCCAAGAAGCCCAACCCCAAATCCCGCCATAATAGGAAAAATGGTAGCTTTGAATATTAGATTTCCATTCTCCCAACATATTAGTCCCACTAATCATCAGGATCCGCTCATCATCCCCATACATCTCTAGCATCTCTTCGCAAAAGCGAAAGAACGTTGGATGTGGAAGACAGTCATCTTCCAGGATAATCGCTCTTTCAACAGTGTTGAAAACCCAATCTAGCCCACTTGACACTCGCTGACCGCAACCCATATTTGCATCGGCATAATTTTTCATAATTTCGCACTCCCAATCTACTCGATCAATAACAGCACGAGCAGCAGCACATTTTTCTACTTCACCTGGTTTGTCTGCACGGGGACCATCTGCAACTACTAAAAGTTTAGGAGGTTTTGCCTGGCGAATTGCCTCAAACACTCTCTCAGTAGTGTCTGGTCGGTTGAAAATTAGGAAAGCAACTGGGACTTTGATCGGATAGTCAAACATTTTGGCTCAAAACACTAGAGTTTGATTTAAATTCAAGATAAGTAAACCAACCACTACCGAATTGATTTAGAAATCTTCGATTTTTACTATCAGCATTTGTTTCACTTCAAAAATAGACTAATAGTTCTGAACATATCTGCCAAATTCAAATGTCTATGCTCTTCTATATTTATTAATTAGAACTCCTGTTTTACTCCATCTCACCAAATCACACATCAAATCGCGAGGATTATCCCAAGTCTTCGGAAGTTCAGGCTCAGTCTTTTGCCCAGAAAGCAAACTAATCCAGGCATCACGAATAGCTTCAGGTGTAAATTTGCCTCTGACAAACTCACCTGCTAGTCGTCCATTCTCAGCGACTGCTTCCATATTAGATAAACCGTCAATGATTCTCTCTGCAACCGATTCAACCGATTTCTCTTTTGCTAAAGAATGGAAGTTTCCCCTATAGACAGTTTCTTTAAGTGCGCCATCCTGCACTGAGAACACTGTACGGTTACAAGCTTGCGCCTCAACAGCAGAGATGCAAAAAGTTTCAGGTACTCCGCCAGGATTAACAATGGCAGCCCAAGACTTAGAAAGTTCATTACGCAACTGTATAGGTGACAAAGCCCCTAAAAAATGAGGTTGATAGTTTTCTGATAAAGCCTCTAACCAAGGTTGGATGCATTTAGTTTCAAGTTCGATGTCCCCTAATCCACTTGAACCGAGTTTGATAGCCCCAGGAGCTGCATGTATACTTATACTACCTGCAATTGCCAGCTCAAGATTGACCTGTTGCTTTGCTAAGTACGACCAAATCTTCGTAAGCTCAACAAAACCTTTACTCTTGGTAATCGCCCCAATAAATAACAATCTTGGTTTAGGCTGCCTTGTCGGCAGCATAGAAGTGGTTGGTTTGAAGGTACAAGAATAGGTGTTATAGATTACTGTTACCTTCTTTCGCCACTGCGGTAGGGCGCGAGAAATATTTGCATGATACACAGAAGGACAAACAATTTTCTTTCCTCCTTGGCATAAGAAATTATAAGCTAGAGTAAAGGTAATATGGTTTTTTACCCAGAGAATTGTTTTAGCTAGAGCTTGATTACCAAACGTCAATGATGTGCCGTTCCAATGAGTACCATGAACAATCAAGTGATCAAACTTAGCAACTTCTACAAGCTCGTGTTTAATACAGGTGAATTTAGTACTCTGACTTTCAGAAGCCGTGCTTAGACAAACATCTAAACCAGCTTCACTCAAAAGACCTGCTAATCGAATAGCTGAGCCATTAGAACCAGAACAGGCAACTTTGCCATCTAGGACATCATCAATTAAAACAAATTCTGGATGTCGAATCGGTAGGGCGATTAGAACCTTCATTTATTATATTATCCTCTTACTAATTATTAATTGATACATGCAAATTATGCAGCTAATTCAGTATCAAAAAAGTGCTTGTTCTCCCAAGACAACTTCTCGGTAACTACCAGACTTTGCTATTCGACCTTTTTCCATCATATAAATGCGATCGCAGTGTTCAACAGTGGTAAGACGGTGAGCAATAATAATCATCGTTTTTGTACCACTCAAAGATTTAATCGCCTCAGTAATAAGACTTTCGGTCTCATTATCCAGTGCTGCAGTCGCTTCATCTAGGACTAAAATTTCTCTCTCGTGGTAGAGTGCTCGAGCAATCCCTATCCGTTGTCGTTGACCACCAGATAACCGTACTCCTCTTTCACCCACCTGAGTTTTAATCCCCTCCCCTAGTTGCTCAACTAACTCAGTAAGCTGAGCAGCTTCAATCGCTTTTTCCAATCCTCTTTGATCAATTAGGTTATGCGGTACACCGAAGGCAATATTGCTCTCGATGGTGTCATCAAGTAAAAAAATAGACTGAGGAATGTATCCGATTAGATTCTGCCAGGAGCGTAAATTTTCATAGATAGATATGCCATCAACCCTGATGTCACCTTTCTCTGGGTGTAAGAGACCCAAAATCACATCTACTAAGGTTGTCTTACCTGCACCAGATTTACCAATTAAGGCAATAGACTGACCCTTCTTAATAGTTAAGGACATATCCTTCAAAGAAGTTTCTTCTGTACCTGGATAACGGTAAATTACTTGCTCTAAAGCAATTTGATCATGAAAAGGCATCAACCGTTGCTCTTTAGATTCAGTATAGGTAACGCTACCTGAGCTTGAAACCTGTAAAGATTTTGACTCTTTATCCAGACATAGCTTGTCTAGCTCCCTTAAATCGTAATAAAGTTTGTCAAGAGAGTAGCTAGAAGCACGTATTCCTGTTGTAGCGGCTGCCAGTTGATTAACAGTCGGTATTATACGGATCGAAGCCACTGCAAAAATACTCAAAATCGAGGTCAAATTCTGCGGATCTCGCCCCAAGAATAAAGACAAAGATGTAAAGCCGATTAGGAAGGTAATTATGAGTGACTCAACGATAAGAAGCGGAACAACCTTGAAAGATAGTAGTGAACTCATTGCCCTTGCATACCTTTTAGCTTCTATCACCATCTGGTTTTGGAAGTAGGATTCGCAACCAATGACCCGTGTTTCCTTCAATCCTCCCAGACTATGATTGACGATACGAATTATCTCTGTTTGAGATTGAGACTGCTCCTTACCCCAAACTAAAATCTTATTTTTGAATCGATAGTAGAGAGTAAATATAACTAGCAACACTCCAAATATAACTGTTGTAGCCAGTGGATCTGTCACAATTAGTAGTAGGAGCAGAGTACATAGAACAACAAGGTGAACCGTAAAGTTTAAACTGGCAATTAAAATCCCATTAGAAAACTTATCAGTTTCATTCAAAATGTTTTGAACTAAGAGAGAAGTATTGCTCTTTAAATGAAAAGTATAAGGTAATTCCAAATAAGTTTTCAATAGCCTTAGACGTAAGCTACCTTGCTGACTGTAGCCAAAGTCAAAAATATAACGCTGTATTTTAAATTTTAAGAATGATTTTAAATAAAAAACAAGGATAATTGCTAACCCCAAAAATCCGATAAACTGACTCGTAGGAATCCAGCCTATCTGCTCATGGACACGGCTTAATAAAGGGCTGCTTTCAATAGCATCTGAGTTAGTTACCAAACCCATAAATGGTCCTACAAGACCAATGCCTACAGTTTCTAGTAGAGAATTAAATAGGATGGCAAAGAGCAGAAGGAGCAAAGTCCCTTCTTTACCTGCCATGATGTACATAAACTTTGATAAAAATCTGTTCATTAAGTTAATTTAATATTTAATTTCAATATTTACGTTGTCACACAACATCATTCACTATCTCCATAAAACGTCTGCCATAAGCAACAATTGCTTCTGAATTTTTATGTCTATCTTGATTTTCTTTTTCTAAGTCTGAACCTGGTTGCAATGTAGAAAATCCTTGAAATATCAGTGATGCCAGTTGTTCAGGATTACTACGTTCAAAAAAGTGTGTATGAGGTGGATTTTGCTCTAAGTGAACTGGGAAATCAGAAACGAGCATTGGTTTACCCAGTGCTCGTCCGTCCTCAATAACAGTACTCCAACCTTCAAATAAAGAAGGCTGAATTACTGCCAAACATCGCCTCATCAGTTGAATTTGGTCAAGGCGAGGAATTAATCCTAAAATTCTTACCTGGTTGCCAATCCCTAGTTCTTCAATTCGAGTTATGAGTTGGTTAAAATATTGAGAACCCTCTGTAGTCTTCCCTGTACAAACAACTGTCGGTGTAATTTTCTGTTGCTTGAGTATACCTAGAGCTTCTATTACAACTTTATGGTTTTTGTGTTTCCAAAACTGATTGCTCACTAAGAAGAATCGCTCTGGCAGCCCATACTTTTCTTGAATGAGCTGAGGATTGAACTTAAACCATTCTGGCTCTGGGTAACTGACAAAGTTCATTAATCTACTGCGAGATGCTGCTTCAGGGTAGAGGCGATTGAAGTCGTCCTGTGCCATTTTAGAGCTGAGGATAATTACAGGGGCAACTTCAGCCATTCTTTGATGGCGATTATTGCGTGCATTAATCTCTTCTTCAGAAAAAAGCTCTGGTAAATAATGATGTTGAAAGTCAGGAATCCACCCCCCCCATAAATAGGGAGTTCTTGCCATAGCTGAAGTTGGGTACAAAAAATCAACTTTCAGAGGATTAAGTAGCTTACGCGGTAGGAAATGGAAGCGCTCCGCTAGCTCCTTACCAACTTTTAAATACAAACGCTCTTTAATATAAATTTGATCAAGATGATCACGTACAGGCTCAACTAAATTTAAGTTAGAAGGAGCGGCGGCAATAGTTAACTTTATGTGAGCTTTTTCTTCTTCTGGTAAGCTGGCAATAGCACGGACTAGGTTTTGAGTGTAGAGAACACCTCCCATCCAACCAGAATCGCCTGCCATGTTTAGACAAATATGCAAATCTTTCACCACCCTACAACCTCAGCTCGACACCATTGAGCGTAAACCTTTGTGCCCCTTTCCAAGGTGACTTCAGGAGTAAATCCCAGTTGAGCTATGCGACTGATGTCAGCCTGCCAATTGATTGGATTCCCCTCTGTAAACATACCATCAAACTCAATATTAATTTTTCGTTCTAAATGAGATAAAACTAACTCTGCTAAACTTTTAATTTCGGTTTCAATACCACTGCTAAGATTATAAACTTCTGCCTCAAAAGGAGCTTTCTCAACCAAGGTATAAATCGCTCTAGCTACATCTCGAACATGAATAAAATCCCGGCTCTCATTACCTGTTCCTAGTAATTTGAGTACAGGTTGAGTAAGAGTCTTGCGGCAAATATCCCAAAGAACTTGCCGCCTTAATCCAGGACCATAAGCAGAAAAAATACGTACAATAGCAGTAGGCTGGTCATAAACTTTGAAAAACTCGCTGCAAAGCTGCTCACTCATTAGTTTATGGAAGCCATAAGGGGAAATGGGACTAGGTTTGTGAGTCTCACGGATTGGTAAAGACTCGGGGTTACCATAAACAGCTGCACTAGAAAGATAAATTAAACGACATCCTGAAGCATAGTTACGCAGGGTGTATAGAAGATTAAAGGTAACATCAACGCTGGCACTAAAATCAGCAGCAGGTTCACTCAAGGATAAACCGACTGAAGCTCTACCCGCACAATGAACACATACTTGAGGTTGTATCTTTTGAATGATGTCAACTAACTCAGTAGAGGGCAAAATTAGTTGTTGATAGTTATTTAAATCTTGCCTGGGGGCATTCTCAGGCGGACTGGTTCCAAGTCCCACAACATTCCAGCCAGCTTCTGAAAATTCACGTGCAACATATCGCCCAATAAATCCTGTAACACCTGTAATTAGAACTGTATTCATAAACTAAATTAAAGTGTTCTATTAATATTTTTTTGAGATAACTATCTAAATATGAATAGATAAATTTGCTATCATGTATTTTTCTCTCAATGACAATTATTTATATCAGCTAGTTTACTGAGATAAATTACCCATTGCACTTCCTATTGAGAATGGTATCTTTTGTCACTTCAAATTAATCTTAATCAAATATAACCATATTTAAGCCAAGTGCAAAGACCTTTATCAAAATACTTATCCATTTCTATGATCACCACTCAGCTGTAACCCTCTTGGTGATTGCTTCTTTGTCTCCGGGTTATTTCTGTAAAGAGTTAATGAAGCTCGCCGCAACTACCAGTACAGCAATTAAGCTTTTGCGGAAGAATTAAAGTTATAGTTATCTCGTTGCAAAATATTGGAGCATCCCCCGACTATGCTGCCTCAACCCAAAAAAAGCTGGAATCCCTCCTACTGGGCTAGCTGGAAACCCTTTGGTATTGGTGAACAATACCCCAATAATTACTGGGAAGTTTTGAGAGCAGTCTGGGTAAACCGCAAGCAACTTCCCTATGCTTGGGAAATCCTTAATAAAGGAGTCTGCGACGGCTGCGCCCTTGGCACAACTGGGATGAAAGACTGGACATTAGATGGCATCCATCTTTGTAATGTTCGCTTGCGACTGCTCCAGATGAATACTATGCCAGCCTTTGATCCTCAACTGCTGGCAGATATCTCTCAACTTAAGAGCAAGAAAAGCTCCCAACTCCTAGATTTGGGAAGGCTTCCCTACCCCATGCTCCGTCGTGCAGGGGAGAAGGGTTTCCGCCGCCTTAGCTGGGATGAAGCATTAGAGATAATTAGCGATCGCATTAGCCAATCACAGCCAGAGCGACTTAGCTTTTACCTTACCAGCAGAGGTACAGTTAACGAAACCTATTACGCTGCCCAGAAAGCAGTGCGGGCGATGGGTTCAAATAATATTGATAATGCTGCCAGAATCTGTCATTCCCCCAGTACTGCTGGACTAAAAGCTTCTTTAGGTGTAGCAGCTACCACCTGCTCTTATCAAGATTGGATTGGCACTGATTTATTAGTTTTCATTGGTTCCAACGTCGCTAACAACCAACCAGTTACCGTTAAGTATCTCCACTGGGCGAAAAAGGCTGGCACGAAGATGGTAGCAATCAACACCTACCGAGAGCCAGGGATGGAGCGCTACTGGGTACCTTCAATTCCTGAAAGTGCGCTATTTGGCACTAAATTTGTTGAAGACTTCTTTCTCGTAAATATGGGTGGGGATTTGGAATTTCCCCACACCCGAAGGCAAGGCTAATTTTGCACCCTTGTCACCAGCGCCCTTAGAATTACCGGATGGTTACTTCCTCGTAGCAACTAGGCGAGGGAAGCAATTCAACAGTATGGTTCAGGAAAATAAAGATGCCATTACTGGGGCAGTGCGAGAGGCAATACTAATTAGTCCAATTGATGCCGAGAAATTGGATTTAAAAAATGGAGATATCGTTATCCTCAAAAATGAATTGGGCGAACTTCAAGGGCAAATCTGTATCGCCGCGATTAAGCCAGGTAACTTGCAAGTACATTGGCCAGAGGGGAATGTGTTAATAGAAAGAGGTAAGCGATCGCAAGCAGGAGTTCCTGACTATAATGCACTAGTAAGTTTGGAGAAAAAATACTGATTAATCGTTCTGATTTTAATTCATTACTTATTACTTATTACTTATTACTTATTACTTGAAAATCGGCAACAACTAACATGCGAAAGCTCCTCCCGAAAAATCATCCATTTCGCCTTTTGCTCTACCTAGAGTGGATTCTACTAGGGATTGCTGTACTAGCTGTATTTTCCCCATTGCTTGTTCCCCATCAACCTAGAATTTTAAGACTACATCACCTGAGAGTAAGATATCCCCTAGCTGCAGCGGCAAGCATTGTAACTCTGGGGTTAATGGGCTTACGATTGCCTGTTAAATCTCGACTATTGCCAGGAATTATTTACACTAGCTTGGGATTTGGCTTGAGTTGGCTGGCTGTGATGCTGGGAGGAAGAGGTGGCAGCGTTTTCCCAGCACTACTGCTAGTAGTTGTGATCCGTGGCTGCGTGATGTTTCCTTGGAGTGGGCGCTTACTAGTGGCTAGCTTTGCCTACGTTTCCTTCCTGCTGATGCAGCTAATGTCCTTTCTAAGAATTCGTCCTCTTGGTGTTTCTTTAGGAAGACCATTACCGAGAGTATTTCGGCATATGCCCTCTGAATTCTTACAGGGCATAATTATCAATCTTACCCTAAGTTCGGCGCTATTATTTGGGTTAGTGCTAGTTTTTGTACTCTTACTAGTAGGCGCAGTACTATCTGAACACAAGAGTCGCCAAGAACTAGCCTCTGCCAATCAGCGTCTGCGTCAGTATGCACTGCTAATTGAAAATCAAGCTACCTTGCAGGAAAGAAACCGAATTGCACGGGAAATTCACGATTCAGTTGGTCACTCCCTCGCTGCTCAAAGTATTCAGTTAGAAAATGTTGCCATGCTACTGCCAGAAGATAGGGGAAAACTAGCTCATCATCTACACAAAGCCAGACAACTGGGGAAAGAAGCTCTACAACATGTCCGTCAGTCAGTTGCCACACTGCGAAATCATCCCCTACAAGGACAGTCTTTACCAGCTGCTCTAGCTAAACTTTTAAAGGAATTTGAGGCAACAACCGAAATTCAACTCGATGCTAAAATCAATTTAACATCTTCACTCTCAGCCGAAATCGCTACAGCCTTGTATCGGGTGACTCAGGAAGCCCTAACCAATATTTCTAAGCACAGTCATGCCAATGAAGTTCGTTTGCACTTGTTAGAAAGTAGCAGAAACATTTCCTTGCTGCTTGCAGATAATGGTAGAGGTTTTGATCCAGACGAAAATACAACTGGGTTCGGATTAGAGGGAATGCGTGAGCGCGCGGAGGCATTAGGAGGCTCTTTCTCCCTAACAAGTAAACCAGGGCAAGGTTGCCAAATTCAGGTTAATATTCCGCTACCAGAATAAAAAGAGAGGGGGGGATGGGGAGATGGGGAGAGGGGGAGAGGGGGAGATGGGGAGATGGGGAGATGGGGAGAGGGGGAGATGGGGAGATGGGGAGATGGGGAGATGGGGAGATGGGGAGATGGGGAGAGGGGGAGAGGGGGAGATGGGGAGAGGGGGAGACGGGGAGATGGGGAGCGGGG
>JAAHGS010000249.1 GCA_010692645.1 Symploca sp. SIO2E9 | reverse complement strand
AGGTTTCAACAGCGGTGATAATGGCTTACATCAAAGACCCACATCACGGCAAATAAATTTGCCGTGTCGCGTTTCCGCCCCCGTTTAGAAAACGGGAGCTACCACGCTCCCGACTGTGAGATGGTGTATTCTCTGTTTGCCTCTAGTTGTGGAAGTTAGTATGGAGGTGCCAGAGAGTGGGTGGGGTGAGCGAAAAAAAGAGTGGGGGAATGAGTAAGCAGACGCTCCAGACGCAGAGAATTGAAATTCCAACCAAAATTTCCTTCACCCCCAGCAAGTGAGCAAAAAAAATACGGGACTAAGGAGAGGAATCATCCCAACTTTTGCAGAAACATCTTCAGTAGAGAACACCGGTACCAGAAGCTTTTCATGTCTAGTGAACCTGCCTTAATCCACTTTCCCAAGGTGCCAGTTGAGCGAAGAGCTGCCGCCTTCTTGATTGATTTTGTCTGTGTTTGGCTAGTTAGTTCCCTAGTGGTAGGAAATCTAGCATCTCGAATGGTAATTTTTCTAGTAGTCTGGTGGCTAGTGCGGGTGGTGGTAGTTGCCAGGAATCAGGGACAGAGTTTAGGTCGCTGGGTATTGGACATGAAAGTTATTGATCATGGTAAGCTCAGCAGGATTCCAGAACTGATGGTCTTAACCAAGCGGGAAGGAATTACCGGATTTTTCTCAGTTCTGGCGATGTTTGGTTTGAGCATTGGTGTGGTTAACGTGATTTCTTTACTACTGCTTTGTACTCCTCTGGCACTAGATTGGACAATACTTATGGCAGATACTGAACACCGACAAGCATTTCACGACCGGATTGCTGGGACACTAATTGTGCAGACTCGCCGGGGTTTTTCCTTAGATCTAAGAATGAAAAAAGTACTTGCTCAATTGAGGGCCCGTATGAGATAATGGTAAACTGCGCTTAATTGCTATAAGAAATCTGACAGACTAGAATTAATCAAGAAGTATGGCAACCAAAAAAGGTGTCCGAATTATTATTACTTTGGAGTGTACCGAGTGTCGCAGCAACACTAACAAGCGTTCACCTGGTGTATCTCGCTATACAACCACTAAGAACCGTCGCAACACGACATCACGCCTAGAAATCAAGAAATTTTGTACTCACTGCAACAAACATACGGTACACAAAGAAATCAAGTAGATTGCTCATGAGTTATAGCGAGGAGTTGGAACTAAGCAGGTTGCCAGTTCAACCTTCGACTTTCTAAGCTACTCTTCAAGAAGGGCTCAGACCAGTTCTTCTAACTCAAAAAAGCGGCAAACTGCGATTGGCGCGGTAGGACCAGGATTAATAAGCAACCGCCTCTAACAAATTCAACCTTACTAAGCTACAACTGCTCATGACTTACTTTCGCAAACGCCTTTCTCCGATCAAACCAGGGGACCCGATTGACTACAAAGATGTTGAATTGCTACGCAAGTTCATAACTGAACGGGGTAAAATTCTACCACGCCGGATTACTGGTCTAACAGCTAAGCAACAAAGGGACTTGACTACAGCAATTAAGCGAGCTCGCTTCTTAGCCTTGCTGCCTTTCGTTAACAAAGAAGGGTAAAAAAATATATATTGTGCCCTTCAAAAGTTCTAAAATTACCTTCCTCAAGGTAGCCGAAATCAGTAGGAAGGGGAGCGAGAGCCAATATATATCGTGCAGCAACTCAAGAGTTGACACTATTCAAAAGTGTCACAGTAATTTGCAGCCTGTTGTGACACGCTGCTAAGATCTAAAAAGCGAGGCAGATATAATGTAGTAGACCCGCTTGGGCGCTGGGAGATGATCGATGTTTTTCCCTTGGAGAGACTTTACTCCGAGAGAAAAAGCAAATCTTACCCTATTCGATACACTTAGCGTCAGTATCCGGAGAAGCTCCCGTTAGTTGTAGAACTGAGCTATAACTCGCTGCAACAGTTTAAAAAACAGCAAAGTCTATTTCAGCGCGATGAACTCGCGTAGTAAAACGCGGATAGTTGACCTCTATCTGGAGAGCCATCCGGACTCAATAGGTAAGTTGGCTAGAAGAAGCGTTACAAAGATCCAAATTGCTTTGAAGGAGGACACTCCTCCTTCAGCCAAGCAAGGAGGAGTAGTTAATATAAACGCCACTGGGGTTAGCGAGACTTGTGGAAAAAGGAACGCTGATTGAATTTCGTCTGCATGGAGAGCGTCGTTTAGCCATTCTAGACCGTCCAGAAGGTAAAAAGCACTGGATTGTAATAGACGAACGCGAACAACATCATAAGCTTCATCCCCGAGAATTTACCTACGAAGTGGTGGGTATTAACTATGCGCCTTCAAAAATACCCAATTTTCTGGCGGAAGTAGAGCCTTATTTAGACCCTTCAAGTTTGGAAGTGGCATGGGAATTACTCGTGGAAGCAGGAGATGCCCTAAGCTGCGCTGAGATGGCACAGTTGTTGTTTTCTGATCAGAGTCCACCCCTTTGCTACGCTGCCCATTGCTTACTCTCCGAAGATAAGATTTACTTCAAACAAAAGGCAGACCTCTACGAACCCCGTTCTGCTGCTAAAGTTGATGAAATTAAACATCAACTATTAGCAACTCAATTAAAGCAGCGGGAACAAGAAGACTTTTTGAAGCACGTAAAGCAGAAAATTGCAGGAGAAGCAGTGGAGTGGCTAGATAGCGATCGCGCTCGCTTTGCTATCTTAGAAAAGTTAGTAATTAACCCAGAAAATACAACCCGCGCCGCTGTAGAAATCCTGGAAGCTTTAGAACGCCCTCAAAACTGGCAAAGTTCTCTTGAGTTGCTGGTAGAACTGGGATGGTGGGATAAACACGAGAATTTATTTTTGCGGCGCAATCAAATCCCTGTTAACTTTCGCCGTGAGGTTCTCGAAGTGGCTCAGCAATGCCTCGATTCTCCGCCTCCTGACCCAGATTCAGACCGCTTAGACTTGACTTATCTAAAGGTATACACTGTTGACGACGAAAGTACCAAGGAAATTGACGATGGTTTGAGTATAGAAAACCTTGAAGATGGGCGTCAGCGCCTCTGGATCCACATAGCAGATCCCACACACTTAGTTATGCCAGGGGATGTGCTTGACCTAGAAGCAAGGCGGCGCAGCACCACCCTTTATCTGCCGACAGGCATAATTCCCATGTTTCCGCCAGAACTAGCCACCGGTCCAATGAGTTTGGTTCAGGGTAAAGTTTGTCGGGCACTGAGTTTTGGCGTACTCTTGGATGAAGCTGGTAAAGTCGAGGACTACACGATTAGCGCCAGCCTGATTAAACCAACCTATCGCCTGACCTATGAAGATGTCGATGAGATGCTACAGCTAGGGGTAAAGGCAGAAGCAGAAATCGAACAGATTGCTAACTGGGCAGAGCGAAGAAAGTCCTGGCGTTCCTCCCAAGGTGCCATCAGCATTCATATGCCAGAGTCGGTAATTAAAGTCTGCCAAGATGACGAAATTACCATTGATGTTTTAGACGATTCCAAATCGCGGCAGATGGTGGCAGAAATGATGATTCTCACGGGGGAAGTGGCAGGGCGTTATGGTCAAACTCATCAACTTCCTTTACCATTTCGGGGTCAGCCTCAACCAGAACTCCCCTCAGAAGAAGAACTGTTGCAACTGCCAGCAGGGCCTGTCCGTGCCTGTGCAATGCGTCGGTGTATGCCTCGAAGCGAAATGAGTATTACGCCGTCACGACATGCTAGTCTCGGTCTGGAAACTTATACTCAGGTAACTTCTCCGATCCGTCGCTACACTGACTTGCTGAGTCACTTTCAGATCAAGGCTCATCTGCGAGGGCAGGAGTTGCCCTTTGCCGCCCAAAAGCTGCAAGAAACCATGCAGAGTGTTACAGAAGCGGCTTCTGAGGCAACCTGGGTTGAGCGTCAAACCAATCGCTATTGGGGACTAGAATATTTGCGGCGTCGTCCTGATGAAGTTTGGCAGGCACTAATGCTACGCTGGCTGCGAGAACACGAAAAACTAGGACTAATTCTCTTAGAGGATTTAGGTTTAGAGTTGGCAATGCGTTTTCAGCGTTCAATTGCATTAGGAGATCGTTTGCAAGTGCTAGTTAGCCATGCTGATCCCCGTCAAGATATTATTCAATTCAGGGAAATGATTGAGCAGCAAGCTCAGGCAGCGACGGGTTAGTAGTGGCAAGTAATAGGTAATAAGTAATAAGTAGGGCTTATGGATTATCAAGCTTAGAGCTATCGGCTTTTCCCTGCTCCCTACTCCCTGCTCCCTCTCCTTACCACCAGACTTATTCAGCAAACCCTAAGTAATAAGTCAGAGGTTAATCAACGGCTTGTTAGTGGAGTACCTACCGAACAAAATTGAAAGTGGCATATTGACACTCCCTCGCCAGAGACGAGTGATTCTTCCTTCAACCAGCGAACTTAGTGTCTTGACTTTCATCAAGACACCATAGGCTCATCTGTCCGGAAGCGTTTATCCAGTACTTAGACTGGAACGTTCCTCTATGCCCTACAGTACGTAGTCCTAACTTGAGGATATTCTTCGCTGCGTTCTCGTCGCGGTCTAAGACAGTCCCACAGCCACACTTATGGGTGCGAGTGCTGAGAGATTTTTTAACAGTTGTGCCGCAATTAGAACAGTTCTGGCTGGTGTAGTGAGGAGGTATAGCAACTGTTACAGTGCCAAATACTTTCCCAAAATACTCCAGCCAAGTCCTCAACTGTGTCCAGCTAGCATCAGAAATAGATTTAGCTAGCTTGTGATTTTTAACCATGTTTGCCACCTTCAAGTCTTCGTAGGCTACCAAGTCGTTAGACCGGACTACGCACAATGCAGCCTTAACCGCAAAGTCTTTACGCTGCCTACTTACCTTAAGGTGCTTTCTTGCAAGCTTTTGCTTGGCTTTGTTGTAGTTACTCGAGTGAGTAGAGTTCTTCTTGAACTTTCGACAGACTCGTCTTTGCAGGCGCTTCAGCGCCTTTTGAGACTTTCTCAGATACTTGGGATTATCAATCTTGTTGCCATCTGAGTCTGTATAGAAAGCAGAAATGCCTACATCAAGTCCTACAGTTTTACCTGTGGGTTTTTTTTCTTCAGTCCGGTCATAGTCGATGCAGAACTGAGCATAAAACCCATCAGCTCTGCGTACTACCCTAACTCGTTTAATTTGCTCTAATTGGTAGTAGTTCAAGTCTCGACTACCGTACAGCTTAAACTCACCAGCTTTAAAGCCATCAGTGAAGGTTATTGTGTCTCTATTTTCAGACAGTTTCCATCCCGTCACTTTGTACTCAACAGAACCGTGTAATGGTCTATTGTTCTTGTACTTGGGGTACCCCTCCTTCCCTGGTATCTGTTTTTTACAGTTATCACTGAATCTAGAGATAGCTGCCCAAGTACGCTCTGCCATGGCTTGACGGGCTTGTGAGTTAAGTTTTTTAGCCCAAGGAAAGTCAGCATCTTTAGCCAGTCGAGTGACGTAATTATATAAGTCATAGCGACTCAAAGCATTACCATCTTCCCAAAAGCGAAGACAAGAATTACGAATAAACAAACCAGTACGAATGGCTTCGTTTAACCTTTCATACTGATGTTGATTACCTTTTAACTTGGCTTCGTAGACTATCATTTATCACCGATACGTCATGATAAAATAATAGCATAAATGCTCTTCACGCTCCGATTCATCCCGTCGCTAAAAGCGAGGGCATTCTTGCCGAATTAGGTAAAAATCAATTAACTTCAGGGATCATGGTCATCATGGGGTTGAGTTATAGGATTGTTGCTTATGTCATCTCCAGGCAATCACGAAGCTTTGCCGTCAAAGGCCGAGAGTTCAATCAAGATTGAAATAGCAGCTAACACCTCGCAGCCTGAATTGTTGGAAGGTTTACATGTCTGGCAGCGCCTGGGTTTACTTTCAGATGCTCAAATCAGAGTTGAATTAACTACTAAAGCTGAGCATCCTCAATTTTTAAAAGGCTTAGATTCCCTGCTGCGCTTGGGTTTAGTTGATCAGGCTTTCGTTAAAGAGCTTTGTCGAGAACATCTTGCTTCTCCACTGCCACCGCCAATTGCCGCGACGACAGTCTCAGTAGCACAAACCCAGGCAGATTCTACTACAGATTCAGTTCCAGAAGAATCGACGGTTCTTACACGCCAAAGAGTTACTCAACCCCCTAATCTGATAGCACAAAGGCTGCAATCACTACAGGCAGAGCTCAGCGTCAGGTGGCTTTTATTCCTGGGAGTATTCATGGTAGTAGTCTCCTCGGCAGTATTAGCAGCCAGTCAGTGGGCAAATTTTCCGGCAGCAGGACAGTACGGAGTTTTGTTAGGATATACCTTATGTTTTTGGGGGGTTAGCTATTGGTCAAGACGGCAGAGCAATTTGCCCTTGACATCGAAGACATTGCAAATTGTAGCATTGCTACTGGTGCCCGTGAATTTTTGGGCAATGGACGGTTTTGGTTTGTGGCACAATTGGTTGGATTTGAGTGTGCTAATTTGTGCTACAGCCGCCCTGAGTGCGATCGCTTTTTTCACTCCGAAACTAAAGCTGCCACTAGTTGAACAAGAAGTTCAGAATTCTTTTAACCCCTTTATCAACTACCTAGGACTAAGTTTTCTGCACTGGGGTTGGAGCTTGCCGGGATTTCCTCTGGTAGCGGTTTATTTGGGTATAGGCGCAACCATTGCTACATACTATTGGCAATGCAAAAGGCGCAATTGTATTTTGAGTTTCGATATTTCTTCCATTTCTATAGTAGTTTATGGTCTAGGTGCTCTGCTATTTAGAGCTATTTTTGTAGTTGGGGTGGAACTACAGCAGCTAGGCTTAGCTATTGGCGCTTGCGGTTGGTTTCTGTCTTGGCTATCTAGTCAAAATCAGGAGTTATCACAAACTGAGGTTAATGAAGGTAGGAGGCAGGAGGCAGAAGGCAGGAGGCAGAAGGCAGGAGGCAGAAGGCAGGAGGCAGAAGGCAGGAGGCAGAAGGCAGGAGGCAGAAGGCAGGAGGCAGAAGGCAGGAGGCAGAAGGCAGAAGGCAGGAGAAAGTATTCACATGGGGATTCAACTACAGTAGGGAGCAATAGAACTTCTCTATCTCTAATTCCCCTAAATCGAATTAGTGCTGGATTGCTGTTGTTAGGTTGGTTGGTTTCGGTGGGAGCTGAGTTTCCTTGGCAAGCGATCGCAGTTAGTGGAATAGGCTTGTTATTCTTTAGAAGTCGCCTACTAAAATTTTGGCATCCCTTAGATTTAGTGGCGATTTTCGGTATTGGTTTGCAGATTATTTGGCTGTGTTGGCGGCTGATTCCCTTGGCAATCCAAACACAGCTAGTGACAATTGCCACTAGATTGAGTGATTCTCAGGATAACTCCTATGCTCTGTTAAGCCTTGTTTTGTTTCCCTATATCCTTTTGAGTATAGGGTTAACACAATGGTTGCATCGCCGACAAAAGCCTAATTTAGCCGAATTGGGAGAAGAAATTACTCTCTCCTTTGGAGCTCTTCTAACTGTTCTCAGTTTAGCTAATCCCCTGCTACGGACTCTCAACTTCCTTAATTCTACAATAACTCTGGGGGTTGTCATTAAGAAATGGAACACTTTAGGTATTTTCCATAATCTGCAAGCACTGGTATACCTAACTCACATTGTTAGTGTCGCCACGATTCTCAGTGCTATTGACTACCTATTCCCTAATTTGAGTCTAGGAGGTTGGGCGGCAATTTTATTAATGCTGATGCTGGCAGAGTGGGGATTGCTAGCAGTTTCTAGAGGGCAGAGGCGAGGCTTAAGGCAGGGGAGAGAATCTCAAGCTTTAGCTATTCCCACGTCTGTGCATCCCCGCGTCTTTCCTGTTTGGCGAGATAGTGCTTGGTATCTTGGTTTAGCTCTAGCTGTAGTTAGTTACGGAGTACTGTGGGTTAATGATTATAATTACTGGCTTGAGCCAGCTTTTAATACCAGGGAGTGGAGTTTATTATGGCTAGTTACTCCCTTAGCCCTAACAGGTTTAGCAACGCTGATATCAAGTTGTCTGGCTCCTGAGGGAGAGGGGGAGACGCGGAGAGGGGGAGACGCGGAGAGGGGGAGGCGGGGAGAGGGGGAGAGGAGGAGAGGGGGAGACGCGGAGGGGGGGAGACGCGGAGAGGGGGAA
>JAAHGS010000248.1 GCA_010692645.1 Symploca sp. SIO2E9 | reverse complement strand
GTAGTGAAACGTGGCTGCGGCGAAGATACTTTGGGGGTTGCCCCACGGGACAATAGCTCAGTGCCAGCATAATATTTAAAGCTAAAGCCTCTTTCTGCACACTAGAAGGAGGCTTTGCCCTAGTTCGACAAGAAGCCCTTTACGGGTGCTAGCAACATACACTTCCCCTTTGGATAAGTTTATGAACTAAGATAATACTTCATAGCTGTTGTGCCTTAAACTGGCAAGTCTAGTCTAGGGTTAAAAGTCTCAATCTCTCGCAGCTTTTTGTAAAGTTCTTTAGCCTGTGGACTAGGATTCTGGGGAACAATGATTTGGATTTCTAGCAATTGATCGCCTCGTTCTCCAGTGCCTGTTAGGTACCCTTTACCAGCAAGGCGCAACCTTTGACCAGATCTAACGCCAGCCGGAATATTCATTTTGACTCTGCCATCAAGAGTTGGCACTTCTATTGGTTCCCCAAGTACAGCCTCAGCAGGCGTAACCGGTAACTGACAAACAATATCCGATCCTTCCAAATTGAAGAAGGCATGAGGAGCAACTGTAATCTTTAAAAAGAGGTCGCCACCAGCAACACCCTGACCTTTGAGTCGAACGCGCTGTCCCTCAATCATGCCGGCAGGGAGTTCAACTTCAAGAGATCTTCCATCTTCTAAGCGAATTTTCTCTCTCCCCCCTTCATATGCTTTTTCTAAAGGCAGAGTCAGACGGGCCTCAATGTCTTTGCGATTAGGGCGAGAACTAACTGTATAGGAGGTTTTTGTATTTCCCGGTCTAAAGGCTTCAGATGAACTAACTCGGTTGCTGTAACGTCCAGAAGTTGTTGAACTACGCGGTGATCGACGCCCCAGTAGTTGTTCAACAAAATTGTTAAAGTCTCCAAACTGGCTAAAATCTTCTTCTTTAGTGAAGCCTCGACTATTACCATTATTGTAGATGGGATTTCTAAAATCGACGGCTTTAGCTGTTTTTCGTTTGAACCCCTTTTTATTCCAGAAACGACTGAAATCATCATATTGCCCTCTCTTATTTGGATCAGAGAGAACTTCATATGCCTCACCAATATCCTTGAACCTATTTTCTGCTGCTTTGTCTCCCGGATTCATGTCAGGGTGATACTTTCTTGCCAACCGTCGATAAGCTTTCTTAATCTCCTCGCTGGATGCCTCTGGGATTATGCCTAAAATCTCATAGTAATTTCGGAAGTTCTGCATAGAAAATTAGCAATTAGCGTTCCTTCAATTAGCAATTAGCTATCAATGATTACCTTAGTCTCGATTTCCACCGACGAGCATCTCTCAAATATCAAAATTGTTTGCATTTCAGTCTCGGCCAAACTCTCCAGAAGGAGCGCGAACAAGTAATCGCTCCTATCAAAGCCAGTCATCATCATCTTCATCCCAATCATTTTCAAGGGGAGCAGCGCGCGAGCGTTCTCTTGCTGAGCGATTAGAGCCAACATTGTAGGAGTTGCGTCGCTCATCACGCCCAAACCAGCGATCATTCTCAAGCTCTCCGGAGAAAGTACGGCGAATCGAGCCAAAAAAGTCATCGTCCTCTTCTTCAGAATATTGCAATCGCACCTCTCGTTTGAGTTCGTAGATTGCATCCTGAAGTTCAGATTGAGTACGGTCAATGCCGCGATCATCATCACGGGCTATTACTTGACGCATATCCTGAATCAAGGCTTCAATTCGACGCCGATGAACACTGGCAAACTGCCTGCCAAAATCTAGCGCAACCTCTTTAAGCTGCCGTTCCGCCTCGTTTGCCAAAACTTGGGCTCGGTTGCGCTTCTCTACCCTCTCACGCCTTTCTCTGTCAAGATCAGCAAACTCCTCAGCTTCGCGGATCATCTGATTTACTTGGGACTCACTAAGAGTAGAGGCACCTTGAATCATTACACTCTGTTCTCGACCAGTAGTTTTATCTACAGCAGCAACCTGCAAGATTCCATTAGCATCAATATCAAAAGCTACTTGCACTTGCGGTATACCCCTAGGTGCTGGGGGTATACCTGTGAGCTTGAATCGACCTAGAGACTTATTATCTGGTGCCATTTCCCTTTCACCCTGGAGGATGTGGATTTCCACCATTGTCTGATTATTTTGGGCAGTGGAGAAAATATCGGAACGCCGCACCGGGATCGTAGTATTACGGGGAATCAGTTTTTTCATGACACCACCGATAGTTTCTAGTCCCAAAGATAAAGGTGTGACATCTAAAAGCAGGACATCCTGGACTTCTCTAGTGAGAATTCCTGCCTGAATAGCTGCCCCCACTGATACGACTTCATCAGGATTAACGTTCTGATTTGGTTGCTTGTCAATCAAGCTTCTAACTAGTTGTTGTACTAAGGGAATGCGGGTAGAGCCACCCACCAAAACTACTTCATCAATTTGAAATGGACTTAAGCCTGCGTCTTTAAGGACACGCTTTAGTGGACGGCGTAAACGGCTGATTAAATCTCCACATAGACCTTCAAATTGGGGACGGGTGAGTCTCGTCTCTAGGTGTTTGGGACCATCCTCCGTCGCCGTGATAAAGGGCAAATTGATATCTGTGATACTAACTCCTGAAAGCTCAATTTTAGCTTTTTCTGCCCCTTCAGTCAGGCGCTGTAGAGCTTGGCGGTCTCGCCTGAGGTCAATTCCTTCAGACTCCAAAAACTGCTCTGCTAACCAGTCAACGATTTTACGGTCAAAATCATTACCTCCGAGTTGAGTATCGCCACTGGTGGCTTTGACCTCAAAAATCCCATCTCCAACTTCCAATAGCGAGACATCAAAGGTTCCGCCACCCAAATCAAATACCAGGATCGTCTGGCTCTCTTGGCGCTCTAATCCATAGGCTAAAGATGCCGCTGTTGGCTCATTGAGAATGCGCAAAACCTCTAAACCCGCAATTCTGCCTGCATCTCGCGTTGCCTGACGCTGAGAGTCATTGAAGTAAGCCGGAACCGTAATCACTGCTCCCGTTACTTCTTCTCCCAGGTAACGGTTTGCCTCATCCGCTAACTTGCGCAGCACCATCGCTGAAATTTCTTCTGGTGCAAATTCTTTTTTGAGGCGGGGACACCTAATTTTGACATTACCGCTGGCTTCCTCGCGGCGAATAGTGTAGGAAACACTCTTGGAATCTGGATTGAGTTCAGCATACTTGCGCCCCATAAAGCGCTTGACCCCATAGAAAGTATTTTGGGGATTTAGTACTGTTTGGCGACGCGCCATTTGACCTACTAATCTTTCCCCGTCTTTACTAAAACCCACCACCGAAGGGGTCGTCCGCATTCCTTCGGCATTGGCAATTACCACCGGCTTGCCGCCTTCCATTACAGCCACTACAGAGTTGGTTGTACCTAGGTCAATGCCGACTACCTTGCCCATGCGCGCTTTGATCTCCTCTCTATAAATGCTGCTAATTCGTTAACGAGTTTACATAAACATCTTGAATATATAGCTGAGATAATGATCTGACCAATGGTGAGATTTCCCAAGTTGAATCACAATTTACCCTTATCTGACAGCTGCGGTGAGCGATGCTCCTGAAGTGCTGAGACTATTGTATCGTGCAGAAGCTGCCTGTCTGCTCTGAGCAATACCCTTAGAGAACAAAAATAAATGTTTCATTGCACTCAGAACTAGGGAATTTTTTTGAGTGGCTAAGTCATAATCCTATTGAACTCTAAATCTAAAAAATCTGTACCTGTAAACCGGGCACCATACCAGCTGCTTTAGCAATGCTAGGATACAGTTGCCCGGTCTAGTGAAGTAATAATGGCAGAAACACTTTTCTTCAATGCTCTACGCGAAGCTATTGATGAAGAAATGGCACGCGATGACACTGTAGCTGTTCTTGGTGAAGACGTTGGTCACTACGGCGGTTCCTACAAAGTCACCAAAGGTTTATACGAAAAATATGGTGAACTAAGGGTTCTTGATACCCCAATTGCTGAAAATAGCTTCACGGGCATGGCTGTCGGTGCCGCGATGACAGGTTTAAGACCAATCATTGAAGGTATGAATATGGGCTTTTTGCTCCTTGCCTTCAACCAAATTGCCAACAATGCCGGAATGCTACGCTATACCTCGGGTGGCAATTTCAAAATTCCCCTAGTAATTCGGGGACCAGGTGGGGTTGGGCGTCAGTTAGGTGCCGAACACTCCCAGCGACTAGAAGCCTACTTTCAGGGAGTCCCTGGTCTAAAAATAGTTGCCTGCTCCACAGCATATAACGCCAAGGGATTACTCAAGTCGGCGATCCGCAATGATAACCCCGTTTTGTTCTTTGAACATGTACTGCTATACAATTTAAAAGAAGACTTGCCAGAAGAAGAATACCTGCTACCTCTAGACAAAGCAGAAGTCGTGCGTTCCGGTAAAGATGTTACTATCCTGACCTACTCCCGGATGCGTCACCATGCTATGCAAGCAGTGCGCACTTTGGAGAAAGAGGGGTTTGACCCAGAAGTAATTGACCTAATTTCTCTCAAACCTCTAGACTTTGAGACTATTGGCGCTTCCGTTAGTAAAACCCACCGAGTAATTATTGTCGAAGAGTGCATGAAAACTGGTGGCATTGGGGCGGAATTGACAGCCTCAATTAATGATCGATTGTTTGACGAACTGGACGCACCAGTGCTGCGGCTGGCTTCTCAGGATATTCCTACACCTTACAACGGTGTTCTGGAGAACTTGACAATTGTACAGCCAGCTCAAATTGTAGAGGCAGTACAGAAGATGATGACCCTGCGGGTTTGATGTGGTTAAAGGTTAATAGATTGAAGGTTGTAGAGATGCACCAAGCTTGCTGATTTTCTAGCTTATAAGGCTGTAGGTTATTGTCTAATCAGCCTAGCCTGCACCACTTGTAAGCAGACTAGTGCCGTTGTTCTCCAAGTCAAAAGCCTGCACTAAGTGTTTGCGGAGCATGCCGTAGGTGTAGCGAATGTGTCAAAAGTCAAGAAGCTGATCTAATTAGCTTTTCACTGAGGCGGGAATGGTAGCTTTATTTACGCCTTGCTGTACTAGTAATCAATTCTGGGAAGATCACTTTCAAGCCTTAAAATTAATTGAGCGACTTTCAAACTATACAAACCTTCAGCCTACTCCACTCCTAGGGAGAAAGCTATGCCAAAGATGAAGAGTTTTGCCCTACAACCTTCCTACCTACGCCCTACAAATTTCACCCTTCAACCCTTGCTATGCAAAGACAGCGTCTGTTATTAGGTTTAATTATTACCCTTTTAGTTGCAGCAGTTGCAGTGCTAGTGACAATTCCAATTCGCTTAGGACTGGACTTGCAAGGAGGGTCACAACTGACAATTGAGGTGAAAACTACAGAAGATATTAAAGAAATTACAGCAGATCAACTAGAAGCTGTTCAATTTGTGATTGAACGCCGGGTTAACGGACTTGGCGTTTCTGAATCAGTAGTACAAACTGTTGGTGCTAACCAAATGCTGGTGCAACTTCCCGGCGTCAGCGATCCTGAAGAAGCAGAAAGGGTACTTGGAGGCACTGCTCAGCTTGACTTCCGCCGCGAAACTAGCAATCCTGAGATTAGAGCTGAACTAGAAGTCCGAGAACAAGAACTGCGTCAAGCCATCTTAGCAACACTACAGTTAGCCGAAAATGACCAACCACCAGAGCAAGCAACTCAAGAAGCTAAGATCCAGAAACTACAAGCAGACATTGCTGAGCTTAGCAATGCTCTTTATGAGCCCACCGAACTCACTGGAGAAAACCTAACTACAGCTTTTCCTGCAGCCCCTCAAATTGGCAATAATTGGAGTGTTGCTGTGCGCTTTGATAATCGCGGCGGGGAACTGTTTGCCGAGCTAACCAAAAATATTGCTGGTACAGGGCGCACCTTGGGGATTTTCCTTGACAATGAACTGATTAGTTCTCCAGTGGTTGATGCCAAGTACGCTCAAACTGGTATTGCCGGAGGGAGTGCTGAGATTAGCGGCAACTTTACAGCTGAAGGAGCTAGAGAATTAGCACTCCAGTTAGAGGGCGGTGCTTTACCCTTACCTGTAGAAATTATTGAAAACAGAACTGTGGGTGCAACTCTTGGGAGAGACAGCGTTCAACGCAGTATCTATGCCGCTATAGTCGGTCTAATTTTAGTATTGGTATTCATGGGAATTTACTATCGGCTGTCGGGTTTAATTGCTGACATTGCCCTAATTATCTATGCACTGCTGACAATCGCTGCCTTTTCCCTACTCGGTGTTACCTTGACTCTACCTGGAATTGCTGGTTTCATCCTCAGTATTGGCATGGCAGTTGATGCTAACGTACTTATTTTTGAGCGTACGCGAGAAGAATTAAGGGCTGGCAAAAGTTTGTATCGCTCGGTTGAATCAGGTTTTTATCGGGCATTCTCTAGCATTTTGGATGCCAATGTCACAACTTTAATTGCTTGTGCGGTATTGTTTTGGTTGGGTTCTGGTTTGGTCAAAGGCTTTGCCGTCACACTAGCAATTGGGGTATCTATAAGTATGTTTACGGCTCTAACCTGCTCTCGTACCTTGATGCTACTGGCAGTTTTGGGATTTCCTCGAGTGCGCCAGAAGCCTGAACTCTTTTGCCCTAATCTACCGGCATCGGTTCGATCATAGGTGGAGGTATGGCATTGACATCCTCCCAGCGCGTGTTTCGCAGGATTCCTAAACCTCGCATCGCGAGGTTTGGAGCTTCTTCCACATCTGCGTACACTACCAACTGACGTTAGTTATGTCCCCGTCTTACGTTATGTCCACAGACTTTCGACCCATTGCAGAGTCCCGATTCCGCAAGCCCTGCGGTACGGAGTCTCACAAGACTTGGTACTTGTTGCTTAGGTTTTTTCCCAAGCTTTGCATTTCTAGCCGGAACCCCCTAAACCTAGTTTTTCAAGGTGCTAATACCTGCTGCGCCGTGTTTTCGCGCTTCGGTATTTCTCAATTGTACAACTATGTGGAGGCGCGGCATTCCTCTCGTCGCTGAAAGCGAGAGTCTCCTACCGCGAAGAAAGATGAAACTAAATCTCATCAAACAGCGTTCACTCTGGTGGAGCCTCTCAGGGGCAATTATTCTGGCTGGCTTAATCGCGATGGCAATTTCTGTGGCTCAGCTGGGAGCGCCATTGCGCCTTGGTTTAGATTTTGTCGGTGGAACCAGACTGCAATTGGAGAGAGACTGCACTCAACCAGAAAACTGTGAGCAACCAATTGATTTGGCAGTAGTCCGAGAGGTAATGAATGGGCAAAATTTGGGTAACAGTAGCATCCAGATTTTAGGCAAGGAGCAACAGGCTCTGACCATTAGGACAAAGACATTAGATGTTGAAGGGCGCACCCAGTTGCAAACTGCCTTGAGTGAGAAAATTGGTACTTTTGATCCTCAATCTGCTCAAATTGATACAGTTGGACCGACTTTGGGACAGCAACTGCTTGTCTCTGGTTTACTGGCTTTAATTCTGGCTTTGGCAGGCATTTTTATCTATCTCTCGATCCGCTTCCAGTTCGACTATGCCTTATTTGCCTTCGTTGCCTTACTCCACGATATTTTAATCGCAATTGGTATTTTCTCGATCTTGGGCTTGGTGCTGGGTGTAGAAGTCAATAGTCTATTTGTGGTTGCTCTTCTAACAATTATTGGTTTTTCCGTCAACGATACTGTGGTAATTTATGACCGAGTGCGTGAGGTCATCAAGCTCAGTCCAGGGGAACATATTAACAAAATTGTGGAGAATGCAGTCAATCAAACTCTGGGAAGGTCGATTATTACGACTTTAACTACAGTACTGCCTCTAGTGGCAATATTCCTGTTTGGGGGAGAAACCCTTAAGTACTTTGCTCTAGCACTGATGGTTGGTTTCAGTGCAGGGGCTTATTCAAGTATTTTTATTGCCAGTACGCTGTTAGCTTTGTGGAGAACTAGCACTGGTAAATCTCAACCCCTTCGAGCAACAGAGTCAGTGATGGAAGTTGAATTTTCCGATGAGGGATAGATGGGGAGACGCGGAGAGGGGGAGATGGGGGGATGGGGAGATGGGGAGATGGGGAGATGGGGAGATGGGGAGATGGGGAGATGGGGAGATGGGGGGATGGGGAGATTGGAGTATTTTATTTTGATGAACTATTCGCCTGCCCTGCTATCAATCCCCACCGTTGCTTAGGGATTGGGACTCCCGTGTCATCGTTGAATA
>JAAHGS010000247.1 GCA_010692645.1 Symploca sp. SIO2E9 | reverse complement strand
TGACGGTGAGAGGGGGAGACGCGGAGAGGGGGAGACGCGGAGAGGGTGAGACGCGGAGAGGGGGAGACGCGGAGATGATTTTTATGAACCTTCTGCCTTTCGGCTGAGCGCTCAAGCCGAAGCCTTCTGCCTTTCCTTGGGAGAGGGGGAGAAAGAGTTAGCTAGCAGTTTGAGTGCAATTGCTTTGCTGATGGTACAGTTTCTGACGCTGGGGATAGCGGGTGTTCAGTTAATCAGTTTAGGTGTTGCTACTGCTTTGATGTTGGTTAATACTCACTATTTGCGTAGGGCGGCACGTTGGCGAGTTTCGATCGCAGCTGTAGTTACAGTGGGCTTTGGTCTAAGTTTCTGGGGAATGCTTCTAGCCAATGATATCCCTGGATTGCCTCCACTATCACCATCTGGTTGGTTGATTGCTGGAGCAATTACACTAACTACTCTTTGGCTTGGCTATAGTTGGGGGATTCGCCGTCAGACTCAGTTAGCACAGATTTATGCTCGAGCTATAGACCAATGGGCGATTTTACTGTGCTGCCTAGAATTGGTCTTACTAACAATCCATTCTCTAATTGTCTACTGGGGTTTTTCTTCTCCAACAGCTCCGGTATTAATTGCTGGCGCTGTAACTATGGCAGCGATTGCTTATCGCAGTTGGCCTAACCCTTCCAACTGGGGGCTTTATGCTCTGGGTTGGAACCTGGAATTATTGGTAGCAGAAACTTTGGGCATGATTGAGCGCCCAATTATCAATTTAGCTATTGCCAATATGGCTTTGGGAGTAATTGCCCAACTAGCGGGGGATTGGTGGCAACGGCGAACTGGTCAGCACCATATTCGCAGCAGTTGGCACACCATACCATTAGTTTACGGTATTTTGGGTGCTTTGCTCCGTTGGGGAACCTTCACTAGCTCCACAGGTTTATTTTTCCTGACTTTAGCGGTAATTGCCATTGGCGTTGGGCGTCGGCAGGAGAAATTTAAGCCCCTCGTCTATCTTGCTCTGTTGGGCGTGTCTGTTGCTGCCTATGAAATTCTGTTTTATCAACTTAGGCAAGCATCGGGAGCAGGTTATGCAGGTGATGGCTTGGTTGCGATGGCAGCTCTCGGTACTGCAATTATGTATGCCTATCGGGTGTTATCTCCTTGGTTAAGAGGATATCTGCGCTTTAGCCGCCAAGAACTAAAAGTTATTTCCCATCTCCATTGGGTATGGAGTAGTTGTTTATTAATTACTGCTAGTGCCTATCCGATTAAATCTAGCCTGATGGTGGGATTTGGTACAGGGGTATTTTTAATTCAATATGCTATTTTTCAGGGACGTAATCATCAAAATCAGCGCTTAGGAGAAATCTGGGTTTACCTAGGCTTTTTAGAGGTATTTGGGATGAGAATGTATTGGCGCAGTACAGCAGTAGCGCAGATGTTATCTGGACCTTTAGTACCTTGGAGCGGTGCGATCGCTTCTGTGTTTGCCTATTTTATTTACATCCTACCCTGGCAGAGGTGGGGCTGGTCGAAACGACCTTGGTTTTTAGTGGCGATTATCTTACCGCTGATACCGATATGGGAAAATAGGCTCGTAATTAACCCGATTAGTTTACTGATTGCGGCTAGTTTCTATGTCCTGCTGGCAATAGTTAATCGGCAAATTAGATTTACCTATATTAGTGCGGCGTTGATTGATTGGCTCCTCTGGCGTTGGTTTGGGGAGCTACAGCTTAGTAATCCCTTATGGTATGTGATTCCACTGGGGCTATCACTACTTTATATTGCCCAAGTTGATCCGCAATTGAGACAACTGGAACAAAAACAGCAGCGTCATAACTTGCGCCTGTTGGGCAGTGGTTTAATTTGTGTTGTTGCCCTATTTAGTAATCAATGGGCTGGTATTGTGGCTGGAGTTATCAGTGTGTTGGTGATTTTTGCGGGGCTGTCTTTAAGAGTCAGGGCGTTTTTGTTTGTCGGTACTGCCACTTTCTTAATTGATGTTGGCTATCAGTTGGTAATTTTGATGTTTGATTACCCAATATCAAAGTGGGTAGTTGGTTTAATTGTGGGTATTGCTTTTATCTGGATTGCTGCTACTTTTGAAACTCGCCGTGAGCAGATGAATACTTTGTTTCGTAATTGGATGAATGAGTTAAGGGGTTGGGAGTGACGCGGAGACGGGGAGATGGGGAGACGCGGAGATGGGGAGACGCGGTGACGCGGAGATGGGGAGACGCGGAGATGAATTTTCCGCCTTCTGCCTTCTGCCTCCTGCCTTCTGCCTTTCCTAGGAAGATGGGGAGAGAGGGGCTAGTTGTGCCACAATGGATGTCTTATCGAAATTAATATGGGTTAAATACCCCACCGTCACTGGCGGTGCATAAAATTGGTTGGGATTAAATCCCTATCCAATTTCTCCCCGCGTCCCCGTGTCCCCGTGTCCCCGCGTCCCCGTGTCTCCGTGTCCCCGCGTCTTTAAGTTTAATTCCTATAACTCCTGAATTCCTATAATTCTCCATGCGTGACCAAATTTTTATCAGTTATTCCCACCAAGATAAACAGTGGCTGATAAAACTCCAGAAGATGCTTAAGCCACTAACTCGGAATCAGACAATCTCGGTTTGGGATGATACGAAAATCATTGCCGCTTCTGACTGGAGAGAGGAAATTAAGCAAGCCTTGGCATCTGCGAAGGTAGCGGTTTTAATGGTAAGTTCTGATTTTCTGGCTTCTGAGTTTATCGCAGAGCATGAGTTACCGCCACTGCTAGCTGCTGCTAAAACTCAGGGACTAAAAATAATTTGGATATATTTGAGTGCCTGTCTATATAAGTACACTGAGATTGAGGCTTATCAGGCAGCTCATGACCCTTCTCAACCCCTCGATAGTCTTACATTTTCTCAGCAAAATCAGGTATTAGTCGATATCTGCCAAAAAATCCAAGCAGCATCGCAGCTAACCCCTAAATCTAAGCCGGATCCATCGTTGATTGTAACCAAAAATGAACAACCAACGCTAAAAACCTTTGAATTTTCTGTGGTGAGTGTCAACGCCAAAGGTAGGGAAATTAGCCGCCGTCGCCAATCAGCCCAGCAGTTTACTGAAAATCTCGGCTATGAGGTGCAGTTGGAAATGGTTGCTATTCCCAGTGGTACCTTTACAATGGGTTCACCGGATTCAGAAGCAGGACGACGTAATAGAGAAGGGCCGCAGCACAATGTTAAGGTAGCACCATTTTTCATGGGTAAATATCCCGTCACCCAGGAACAATGGCTGATGGTTGCAGGATTTCCCGAAGTTAATCGTTCTCTTAATCCCGATCCGTCTCACTTTAAAGGCTCTAATCTACCTGTAGAGAAAATATCATGGAATGAGGCAGTAGAGTTCTGTAACCGTTTGTCGCAGCATACGGGACGTGAGTATCGACTGCCGACGGAGGCAGAGTGGGAATATGCCTGTCGTGGGAAAACAACTAGCCCGTATCATTTTGGTGAAGGGATAAGCCCTGAATTTGCTAACTATGATGAAAACATAAAAGGGACTACGCCTGTAGGGAGTTTTCAAGTAGCTAACAACTTTGGCTTATACGATATGCACGGGAATGTCTTAGAATGGTGTGCTGACAATTGGCACAAGAATTACGAAGGTGCGCCTTCTGATGATCGAGCCTGGTTGAGTGATGATAATGATAATTCTGTAATTCTGCGGGGCGGCTCCTGGCTCGTCAATCCTAGAAGCTGCCGCTCGGCCGACCGCGTCTTTATCTATGGGGCGGGGCGCGATCCCATCGACGTCGGTATCGGTTTTCGTGTGGTGTGCGGGTTCGGGAGGACTCTTTAACCCTTTTCCCTATAACCCTTTTACCCTTTACCCTCTTTTTCCGCCTGAGGCCGATCGCGATTTTTAAGAAAAATGAACAAAGACCGCAAATACCCTTGCCAAGATCCACAACATAAGGTATTCTTTTTTCTCGTTACCATAAAATATTGAAGCGTCCCATAGGAGTGCAAACACACCCCCATGGAACATGACCCCAAACTGTCACCAGCACAGTCCGGTGGCTATTCGGAATTTTACACTCCGCAAAAGCCGCCCCACTTTGCTATGCTGTGGGGCGGCTTCAGATTTTAGGTATTTTTACCTATTTGGAGTGTGATTATGAGTTCTGAAAACACGCCCTTTGATCTGTTCAAATCTTCCGCAGACCAAGGAAATCTCAAAGTTATTGCCGTCGGTTCTCCCAAGGTCGTAGAAAATTACATCTTGACTCAATATCGTTTAGGTTATGCCGAAGTCAATGAATGGTCGAGGCCTCTACCAACAACTAATCCAGGGGAGGTAATGTCTCTGTTGCTTAAGAGAGTTTCTCTATAAGTAATAAGTAATGAGTAATAAGTAAGGATGGTTTAAATAGCTATTAACTGAAAGTGGAACAATCTTTATAGCAAAGGTTCTAACTTCTGGTTGTTTAAGCTAATCTTGTTCAGGATTTTGTTGTGGTTTACTCAGATTTTGCACCAATCTATTCACCCCCTGGGGTTCAAACCCCAGGCTAACAGCTCAAGTCCTCTCAAAGAGGACTAAAAGCTTGCCCTAAATAGATAGATTCCAGTCCATTTTAATGGACTTTAGCTATTAGCCCGGAAATTGATTTCCGGGCGGTTAAAGTAGCTTACGCAAAGTGGTACAAGATTCTGAGTTTACACTCATAGTCTTCAAAATGATTACTTATTACTCATTACTCATTACTTATTACTCATTACTTATTACTTATTACTTAAATCATGACCAGTTTATTTACTCGCCTCCAACCAGCCCAAAAATTTCGTATTAGTATTGGTGATATTGCGAACATGCTGAGGATTCCCCAACACTTGATTGTGCGGGTCGAATGTTGGAAATATGTTGTCTTTGTCCATCGCCGCGATCGAGGTGGACAATTCATCAGTTATCGGAAATTAGAACAGTGGAAAAATGCTGTTGCTTGTCAGATTCAGAAATGTTTAGATATACCGCAATTGCGGAAGTTGTGGCTAGATATTCTCAAAGACTACCGTAAGTACAAAAAGCAATATAGCAAAGAAATTCGCCAATTTTTACGCCAAATCAGGCTTCAACACTGGAACACTCTTCTGCAAAAACTGAGGAGAAGTACTGGCTAATTGAGTCAATTATAATGAATATCTTTATGCTAAATTTTTCTAGGCAATTTAAAGTTGATCTACCCTGTGACTATTAAATACTTTTTTTGTCAAGGGCAGAATTTTGTACTTTACACTGCTTAACAAAAAATCAGTTCCTCGAAGCTAGTGAAAACTTAGATAATGCTCCGTGTAATTGGCTCAAATTACACCGTAAATCAAGGGTTTGAGATGACACTGGTGTTTTTTGACATATAAAAACCCCAGTTTATACCTATATTGATTTTCTCATTGTCAACTAGACCTGTCAATTCTCAGGGTAAATGAGAATATTCTCAATAATCGCCCTAATGTGAAGTTAAGATACAAATGAGTGATTATTAATTAAAAAATGATTGTAGGAAATAATTGTTTTTGCTTATCATTTTGGGTAGAATAGTTACTATTTTCCTCAGTCTTCTAAATTATTGATTTTGAGTCCATTTGAATGGACTTTTGCTATTAGTACAGAGTTTGAACTCTGGACGGTAAAAGAAGTTTACTGTTGAAAAACTACTGAATTTAATTATTTGGAACTGTCAACATCCTCTCCTCAATCCCTTCCCAGGTTTTGGGTGACACCCGTACCGCTGCTTGTTTACACTGCAGTATTAGCAAATTAGCGTATAAATAATTATTAATTGCCTTAGCTTCTGCCGGGTATAAATTGATCAATTCTGGCTTTAGGTTGAATGCATGGAGCCAGGTTTGTAAAATGCACTTAGCAAATTTACGACGCACTTTCTGTGGTTGTTGAGCGTCTGGAACTTGAGCTTCGAGTATTTTTAGTCTGGCAATTAGCATAGTAAAGTTTACTTCTCTAAAGATTTTTAATTCTTCCAATTCGCGGGCATCGTCCATGGCATGGGCAATGGCGTGGGCAATGGTGTTGTTGTGGGCATGGGCGATAGCGTAGGCGTAGGCATTGGTGTTAGCGTGCGCGTTGGTGATGGTGTAGGCATGGCTGATGCTGTAGGCTTTAGTGTTAGTATTACCATCACCGTAGTAAGTAAGGACGTAGGCATGGGCGTGAGCAATGGCGTAGGCATAGGTGATAGCGATGGCGTAGGCGTGGGTGTTGGTGTTGGTGATGGCGTAGGCTATGGCGTAGGCTATAACAATGGCGTAGGCGTTGGCGATTGCACGTTTGGCTACAGGCTTCAAATCACTTTCTGAGTCAACTGTTGCCTCTTGTGCCCAACACAGTAAAGCTTGCAACTTAGAGGTATTGATGCACTTTTGTGCTTCCTTTTCCATTAACAACAGCAACTCATCTGCACCACTGCGCATTAACCCTGCCACCAACAAGAACACCTCTCGCCAGCGTTTATCTGTGAGATGTTCAGCTACTAACTTCTCAAATTGGCGATGGTCATCAATATACTGAGCGGTTAAATATTCCTGTAGTGTTAGATGGGAGAATGAGAAGATATCCTCAGCTCTCTCTACCAGGATTCCTTGTTGCACAGCAATGGCATCCAGTACCGCCTCTACGTTTAAATGCTGAGGCGCATTCAGATTACCCGCCAAAAAAGTTTTGATTTGCTCAACAATCTCTCGCTGATCGAAAAATAACCTATCCTTCTCAAAACCTTGATAGGCAATCTCCGATAGCAATATTTCTTCTAACTCTGTATGCAATCCCTGATAAATCTCCTCTCGCAAAATTCGCTTTTCCGAGGCCCATTCTTCCAGCAATATTCGTAGCGCCTTACGGTAAAGAGAACTGCGATTATCTGGGAGGTTCTGCGACTTGTCATAAACCAGACATAAAAAAGTAAGTAATAATGGTGTTTGAGCTAACTCCTTGGCTCCAGAATTTTCTGGTTTTTGCAGCAACTCCCAGCACTTCTGGGCAGATCCCGTCTTTTTGTCTTCCTCTGACTGAAACCAGTTACAGATAAACTGCTTAATCTGAGAATCATCAAAATCTGCGATCGCTACATCTGTAAACTGGCGAAAATTGCCCCGATAGGCAGCTGTACGACAGGAAGCAAGAAAGCGATTTTGAGCATAGCGGTCAACAAAATCATGAATTTGGCTAATTACCGGATACATGTTCTTGGTTGGCACTTCATCCAATCCATCCAGCAAAATCAGTAACTTACCTTGTTCTAATGCCTTAGATGTAAATTCACCAGCCCAAGGAAAGCCACAGATAGCAAATTCTTCAGCAATATTTTTCTCAATGTTGATTTTACTAGAAGTAAATCTTTTCAATTCGATGAACACAGGAATACATTGGTACAGATAGTTACCCTTCTTGCCCTTAAGTGCTTCCAGTCCTATCTTGCGTAGAAAGGTTGATTTACCAGCTCCGGGTCCACCGAGTAACATCAGATATTGTTTATTATTAGCTGCATTAATACCTATTTGTTTTGCAATTTCCCTAGACTGATATCTGCGCCCTTCACTTTGACGGTAAGTGTTTTCTAGCGCCTCAACCGATGTAAATCTGCTAATATCATGTTCATGCAACAGTTGAACTGCTGTATAAACTGATTCGAGATCCATAGGCTCTCGCATCCACAAAACCTTGAGAGTACAGTGACGTTTGGTGTAGTTTTGTGCGTATCGCTTAGATGCGCCATAAATTAGCTGTACAGTCTCATTTAGGTTTTTGCCAAGCACTCCCAGAGATTTCCCACCACTAGCCCAGAGTGTTTGGAAAATCGGCACAGCTATACCACTGATTGCTTGCCCGATGAGAACTTCAGTTCCTGTCATGAGTTACCAGCTGAATTATTGTTAGGATTTTACAATAAAATTTAAGTTTAGCTAAGTTGACGCTCTGATAGATACCTATATCTTTGCTCCCAAATAACTTCCAGTCGGCAGAGAGCATCTTCAGTATACCGTTGAGCTTCTTGCAGAATCATTGACCAGACAGCATCAAGAACTTCCAGATTGGGATAAAAACCAATCAAAGTGCTACAAGCAGCAATCAACTGCTCTAGTTTTCGATAACTGACGAAATACCCCCCCAATCCTTGGATATGAACCCAAAGGACATTGGGCCATACTGTTGGCGAATTCATCAAACCCTTATTCTTTGACACTCCTCGCGAGTAGAGCAACGAGGATTCTTTCTTCACGGGGAGATTCTTATGAACTTGCCCTCAGAAAGCATACACCGACTGTCCGGCGGCGTTTGAAGCGATGTTTTTCGAGTTCTCGCCTTAACGACTTCCACATTTATACAAGATCTAGGATTTATGCTACCAGGGTTCCG
>JAAHGS010000246.1 GCA_010692645.1 Symploca sp. SIO2E9 | reverse complement strand
TATAAAGCCCGTTATTGTTGGCATAGCGCCATGCTCCCAAGGTCTCCGGCTGGCACTCGACTTCATAAATATTAACAGTCAGTGCTAATTCGTTGCGCTCGAAGGAGTGAACACCCCGTAGGGCATCTTTCATGCGCACAATTTTCTCGGTGGCTAATTGGTTTGGGGTACAGACTGTCAGTTTTTTAATCTGGCACTGGCGATAACCTTCTGGGAGTTTCAGCCCAGCAAGGCAAAGCTTTAAGGATAAATCGGCTTTTTCGCCTTGGTAGGTGGGGTAGCCTCCCATCTCAACCGCTAGTTGTCCTGTAACCCAACGCTGATCCTTTAAGTCAGGATTCGAGCTGTAGTAGTGGATTACTGCTGAGTCAATCGGATTTTTGGGTGGGTCATCGTTAGGGTTAAGGTCAAGATGCACTGATGGCATCTCACTAATGGTGTTATCACCTAACGCTGAGGTAATCACGCGATTACCTGCATCAACGGCGCACCGTTGCCACTCTAAAATGGTGGGTTTGCGTGAAGTCTCTTTATGTAATGCCATGATAGGTAATTGGACTGCTTGGTTTGCAAGTGGTCTGCGCTGTCTTGGTTGCGGGTCAATGCGTTCCAAGGCAGCGCTTTTGTGAGGATGGTGGAGAAGGTCAAACCCTTCTTATGCGCCTACTAAGCCATCACTCTATAACTCTTCCTCTTAATGTCAGCCTCTTTGGGAGGGGTGTTCAGCGCTATTACATTATCAAGGTTCAGGTTTGGCGGGTTGTTCAGGCTCTTTGTTTTGCCTGACAGTTACTACTATAGTTCAGTCATGCGAGTGCCTGCAAGGGGAGTACTATTATTATTGGTTATCGTAGTACGGGTACTCGATAAGTAAAATATATGCGCTAAGAGTACCCGAATAAAAAGTACTCGTGCCATGATGGTGTTATCCCTAGAACGAAGAAAACAAACATCATATGGTTACTATTGCGCTCCTTGAAATACGAAAAAAAAGGGGCTTAAGCCAAAACAACCTCGCAGTTAAGTCCGGTTTGAGTCCAAATAGCATACGAAGGATTGAGGGAAACGAAGCAACATCAATTCCAGTTGCCACTATGGATAAGTTGTGTAAAGCACTTAATTGTGAGCCAGGAGATTTGTACCACTATGATCCATCACTCCCTCAAGAGGAGGAGGAAAAATCCACGAGGGGAAAAGAAAAGGGTTAAAATTACCCAATATTGCCAAATACGGAAAAAGCCAGCGACTGAAAAAATTTTCTCACGCTGGCTTCATGAAGTTATGATGAAAAAACAAGGGACGGGGGATAATCCGTCTGAAATAAATTTAGAGTCCTACTCAGTAGTGCGAAAGTTTGGATACAAAAACACTTAACTGAGAACAGAGGTAGCTGTCTAAAAATAAACAGCTTTTCTCTAATTATAGTCGTACTTTTGAATTTCTCTACGCGGTAACTATCCTTTGTCCGTCCTTTGCTACACCACAAAGGAAAGTTTCACCCTATGGTTACTGCACTATTACCACCAAAACTATTTCGACCCACCCTCTGGACAAACCACCAAATCGATGCCATTAATCTGCAACCCTTTGTAAAAGCCGGGCTATGTAAAGAGGATTTCCAAGAGGGCGATCACATTATTTTCACCTGTGGCTTTACCACCTTTGACGGCAAACACACAGGAATGACAGAACGTGAGGTGCGTGCCTTAGCCTACGCGATTAAAAAGAAAGGAGGCACAGTTTATATCTGTGATAACGCTGCCATGCCTAATACAGGCAATAAGGAATATGATGCCTGTCTTATTATCAACCATGCAATACCCTATGAAGAATGGCTCGATTGCCTTTTTGCAAAACCCCTGAAATTGCGAGACGCCATACCAATCGCTAGTGACCTGCTTGCTAATAGCAGCATTGATGAGCTAGAGCAACTGGTCGAGCTAGAACAGCTACGTTCTCGTGTGGGAATGAGTGAGACTGGATGGCAGAAAAAAGTCGTCAGTAAGATACAGAAAAAACTCGACGCCGAACACAACGGCGGAGGCTGTAAGGCTAAATTTTATCGCGGTAAAGATTTTCTCAAACTGGAATCCCAAGGTATTGACTGGCTGGTTCCTGGTCTAATTCCAAAACGGGGAGTCACAATTATAGCGGGGTCTCCAGGGGCAGGCAAAACCACATTGGCAATTGATCTGATCTGCTCAGTTATGTTCGGTGAAACCTTCTTAGGGGAACAGGTCACAGAGAAAGGCAGAGTGCTGCTTGTATCATCCGATGAGCCGATCTGTTTCACGCAGGATAAACTGATTGACCGAGGCATTTCAGAGGAGTGTGACCATTACTCAGTACTCACCGATTGGGACACTTTGGAATGGAATTTATTGGTGCAGAAAATCAAAGAAGAAGAGCCGAGTATTGTTGCTATCGATGCACTGACCACAATTGTGACCGATTCCAATTTTGATGAAAATGGCAAACCAGCAGCAGCACTGGTTAAAAGGTTTGACCGATTATCACAACAGTTCGGTATACCTATTGTCTTACTACACCATTGCAATGAATCCAAAGATAAAAAGGGTGTGGCTAAGATTCGTGGTTTTAGCGGTATTGCAGCAGCAGCATCAGTAACGATGATTATTAATGATTCTGTTGGTTCTGTCGCTAAACTAGAATGCCCTAAGATTCGGGGTAACAAAAAGAACATTATCTTTTCTGTGACCCTTGAGCGCGAGACAGGGCGCTTTCATGTTGTAGAAGGCGGTGATCCACCACCAGTAAAGTCGCTAGCAGACCAGATTCTCAGCTTCTTTAACGGTCTTCCTGACGGTATTCGCCTGGAAGTCAATCAAATTATGGAAGCGCTTGGTATTAGCAATCGGGGCGGCCTGTATAAAGCCCTGGAACGGCTGATTCAACGCGGTCAACTGGTAAAACGTCCAGCTAAAGTTGATGGACGGCGCAAGCTGTTTGGTTTACCGAAAGCAGCCGAACCCGAAATTAGCACCGAGGTGTCTAATAAATCTTCTCAAGTCCTGAAAGAGCAAGTAATCCAAGATACTAGACAGATATTAGACACTCCTGAAGATTTATTAGACAGTCTTAATTGTTCAGTGCCAGGAGCAACGCAAAATGAGGACTTTCAGCCAGCGGATTTATTAGACAGCTTAACCACACTTGAGCCAGCAGTCGCACAAGAAGAATCTGAAAGGGAAGAAAATCTGCCCCAGGTGTCTAATAAATCTTCTGCAAGCCTGAAAGAATCAAGGGTTCAGGTAGAAAAACCGATTGTAGACAGCCCGACAGAGCCTGAGCCAACGACAGAAAAAGTCAATGATGAAGCAGAAACAGTTTATGAAGTTGGCAAAGAGTACGTCATCAGGCAGGTAGCAGGAACAACGAAAAATCCCTGTTTTGAGTACATTACAGCAACCCTGGTTGAACTGCCCCATCCTGCGCAGCCCACAGGCTTCATTTTCGAGTTAGAAGACGGTACACGTGTTATCAAGAATGAGGAAGATTTTCGCTCAGCGAAGTGAGCATTGAGCCTAATCATTTGCTTCTTCTCAAGATTGCACTTCTCATGACTCCTCCCTCCCAAATCCAGCCTTTGGGGCACTCCTGCTCTGGTAAGTAGTGTATCCAGGTATCACTTGTGGATGATTGGTAAATGCTGTCAATTTTGGCTACGGCTTTTACGCCCCACGGTGTTGTTACCTCAATCAAGTCTCCAGTTTGGAAGAGAATACCTTCGGCATTGGTGACACTTTCTTTTGGCGTTAAGTTTGAGGGCTTTGATTTTTGGAGTGAGGGTTTGCTGGTGGGTGAGTCTGGTGGTTGATCGGTGGATGCTTTTTCCTCTCGATTGTGAGTGGTGGGAAGTTCTCCCGGAGCTGGTGGGGATTGCTCTGTAGGTCTTTCGAGGGCAGGGTTAACCTCACGGATGGTGTCAGAGAGTGAGATTTTCTTGGTTTCTTTATTCTTGGTCATAGGCAAAAGTTGTGGGTGAGGTCACACTCGATTGAGGAGTTAGCGATTTACCATCCAAGTGCAAGGATGGGAGAGCTTAAGGCAGTTGGATGGAAAAGAAATCATTTCAAGACTGGCAGAAGGGTCAGCTCGAACAGTCTATCAGATGAAAACTGAATTGTTGGTTTTCTTGTAAAGTACAATAGTATTGTTTTTATCACAAGCACAGATATTTTCAGTCAGTTTTTTTCTCTTTTTACTTACCAGGGCGCTAGCATCGAGAGGTTGACAGCTTAACTGGTCAAAAGCATTATGGTATATGGGTTAGAGGTCAATTTTTAGGTCTTGATCTACACACCTCAGCAAATCGATGAAACCCTATATTTTTCGTTGAAGTGTGTCGATGCCTTACAGGGCAAGGGTTTGAGGGATGTATTTGCCTCAATTTTGGGTAGGATATGTTAGATTTTTCACAGGTGTGTCGATTTGGGGGCTGAAACCCTTACTGGGTAAGGGCTGCTAGAGGAACTCTTCCCACTCGCTGGGAAAACTACTTGAATGGAAACTACATAAGCAAACACATCGAGCTGCTGCATATATTTGCTGCCTTCCCACTCGCTGGGAAAACTACTTGAATGGAAACAACAGGCTGCCTAGACACTGTTAAAACACCAAATTCTACCTTCCCACTCGCTGGGAAAACTACTTGAATGGAAACTCGGGAGTAGTTGTTTTGCCATATGTAGCGGATGTATCCTTCCCACTCGCTGGGAAAACTACTTGAATGGAAACGATGAAATAAGCAGTAGGAGCGCAAAAGCTGCCCAACTTCCCACTCGCTGGGAAAACTAAACGATCGCATCGAGAGGTTGACAGCTTAATTCGTCAAAAGCATTATGGTATATGGGTTAGAGGTCAATTTTCAGGTCTTGATCTACACACCTCGGCGAATCGCCGAAACCCTGTATTTTTCGTTGAAGTGTGTCGATGCCTTACAGGGCAAGGGTTTGAGGCATGTGTTTTCCTCAATTTTGGGGAGGATATGTTAGGGTTTTTACAGGTGTGTCGATTTGGTGGCTGCAACCCTTACTGGGTAAGGGCTCCTCGACGAACTCCCTACCGATTGGGTCAAATCGGATTAGTTGGAAACGTTTAATTTAACAACACCTTGCTTTAAGCCAGTTCCAGAACCCTACCGATTGGGTCAAATCGGATTAGTTGGAAACGGAAAAGTGGTACTGCCATCAATGGTCAGCTGATCCCTACCGATTAGGTCAAATCGGATTAGTTGGAAACGAAATGATTTCCCCATTTAGTGTGTGAAAATCCCCTACCGATTGGGTCAAATCGGATTAGTTGGAAACACAAGAAAGTTTGCTATCGTAATCACGAACAAAGTCCGACCCCTACCGATTGGGTCAAATCGGATTAGTTGGAAACTTTGCAGGGATGTCTACTTCAATGCCACGTTTTGCTAACCCCTACCGATTGGGTCAAATCGGATTAGTTGGAAACGGTTCCGTGCTGAAACAGTCATCATCATTTAGCATCACCCTACCGATTGGGTCAAATCGGATTAGTTGGAAACCATCTACCATCTTGGAAACAAACTAAAACCCCACCTAGATGATGTCTGGGAGGGGTTTTCAGTTTAACAAGTTAAATTGGTACAACTCTTTCTATCTGCCAGAAGGTCGAGGAAGTTTTGTCACTATAAGTTTTGTTAGCCTGGATTATTCATGAACCACTACCAAAAACGCTTGAACGCCTTATCCGACAATACTTTCAACAATTTTGAGCTGATGACAGTGTGTTTTTATATACATTGTCTGAAACACAGTCAGGATAGGGGGTTGAGATTCGGTCAAAATCCTCGTGAATAATCCAGGTTAGTATCAAAAGTACAAACACACCACATGCTTTAGTTCATACAGACAGTGGGAGTCTAAGCATGTGTCCCTAACTCCGCACGATAATTAAATGTGTTAACCACAAGTTTTTTCCACGTATAAAATCCAATCATGCGTTCTCCCCGAACGCATTTCCACACCCACTGCACCCTGCCCAAACCATTCTCCCAAACAGGCAGGGTGCAGGCATTGCGTACAATAGGAAAATGAGGCGAATATATGTCGTCATCGCTACAACAATAAATGCTGTCAGTCAAGCGAATTAAAAACAAGAACTACCATATTGAGCTGGCACGAGAAGACTACTGCCAAACTGGTGGTTAAGCTCCTGGAAAATGGTTAGGAATCACCAGTCCTCCGGTAAGGGCAGCGCCGTGTGGAAAAGAAGAAGCGAGTGACTGGTCAAAGAGCTGTGAATGAGGCGCTGGAAACACAGGGGAATTTTAGCAGGAATGATCGGCTTCGACGGTTTGAAAAGATAGCCCCAAGGCAGTGACTCGGCATTGAAGAAATTGAAGCGACCGTGGCGGCTCAAGTAGCCGAGAAAAACATCGTCTGTTTAGGGCAGGTATCGGGTGAAACTCGCTATAGCAGTAATGAGCTATTTTCTTCGGAAAAACAGGGGTCAGTTAGCTTGGTGAAAGCGTGGGAAAATGTGGAGGTAAAGTGAGGACAGAGCGCTGGGAAAGATAGCTGTAAGAGGGTTGAACAAGTGGCTAAATTATCGCTCTCGATAAACTTCTTTCCGGATTTTTTCTCCCCAGAAGAAAAAAGTAGAAGCAAATACAGTAGAACTTGTATCCACCCCATCGCCGAGGTTGGGGTGGTTTCTTGATATTAATCGTGATGTGTCAGGAACACCATGCACCTAAGCAACCATCAAAATGCCCCAGGTGCAGTAGGTGTGGTGCGCATAATAATTTGCCTGGGGTCTGGGATTGGCTTAAGTGCTGGTTTGTTTGGTATTTGCTGGAATGACCCCTCTTTGCTAGCGTTATTTACTTTTGAAATATGGCAAGCTTGCCGATTTCCTTACTAGTACATTAGTATTAGTGAAAGGAAGCACTCATTTATCAGGGTATGGCGCAACGACTGGTTAGCCTCGATACTTGCGAGAAACTTGACCAATTCTTGCGGAAAAAAGCGCAGACACGACGACTGCATTCCGTCGAGGATGTGCTTAAGGCACATCGTAATTTTGTCGGCTGGTAGGGAAAGAGGAGTACTATACACCTGGGGTGTCAATGTGTCGGAGCGAAGCGACTGCATATGAGCAACGCGAATTCCTCTGTAAAGTAACTCTTTTTTGGGTGGATACTCAGTGATTACCGCGCGCGGTAGTCACTGCATAAGCAAGGATAGTTCAAAGGTTTTATCAAGTACTGTGAGTCAAGGGGCGTGAAACCCGTGACCGCTCAATAAACGTTGTTCTATTAATATGGAGCGTGTTCAATTTCACCAGAAGATAGGAGATATTCGTAGAAGGCGAGGAATGGCCTATTTTGGGGGTTTTTTGTTTTCCCCTACCCCTGACTACCGGAGTGCCTCAGAAAATCGATTGTAGAGGAAGAGAGAGGCTTTAAAGAGGAGATATACTTTAGTTTGTCTCTTAAATTCATTAGATCCTGAAGAGAACCCTGCAAGCCAAAATATTCTTGAGTGCGTAGCACCTATAAAACCTTGTTATACACATTTTTTATTATTCGCTAAGAAGGGCTTTGCGTTTCAAGGAATAATCAACACCGAAGGTGTCCCAATCACCTTGGTGTAAGAACCAGAACATCCAAAATTGGTATGTCCCTTCATCTTTAGCCAAAGTTTGTGAATGAAAAAAATCTGTACGAGCGTAGCGAGTTCGTTAAAGTCCCTTCCTTTTGGAAGGGGGTGTAAGATTTGGAAGCCGAAGGCGACCAGAAATAGGGGTGAGCAAAGCGAACACCATTTTATCCACAGAAGTTATCCACTGATGCTCCTAGTGTTCTTAGTGTTCTTAGTGTTCAGGGGCTGTAAGTAATTGATTTTGTTAATAAATTAGGGGTCTATTGGCACATTTTAGGGCAAACCGGGCACGTTTTAGGGCAAACCAGGCACGTTTCCGGGCAAACCGGGCACGTTTTAGGGAAATTCTCCACAGCCGAGAAGGGGCACTTATCCACAGGAAACTATGTTTTATCGGCATTTTACAAAAAACATTTATCCCAAGGCACGATAGATATTCTTATCTAGTTGAAATCCTTTATATTTTCGGATTAATTAGGCACATTTTCGGGCAAAAATCTGGCTATAAGGCACAGCCTCGCCTTGCTTTCTGTGCCTGGTTATGGCATTTTCATCATTCCTTTAAAGGACTTGTTAGGGGGGTAAGGAATGAACATAGAGCCGACAGGAGATCCTTTAGTTTTTAGCGATAAGGGTGAAGCTACTGTTGTTATTGCCGTCGAAGCAATGAAAGTAAAAGTGGAGGGAAAGTTCCGGCAAAGGGAGCGAAAATTGTTTGTTTTACTAGTCCATGCAGCTTGGAATGAGCTGAGGGAGAAAACTCGT
>JAAHGS010000245.1 GCA_010692645.1 Symploca sp. SIO2E9 | reverse complement strand
TGCCAAGTTTTAACCTTGGGAACTGTAGCCTGGGCTTCTCAGCAAAAAACTCGTACTGACTTATATGTAGTTGAGGCAAGTGAAGAAGTTTGTGAGAATTATCAGCTTTGCTGTAATTGGTTTAGCGATCGCATAATGGTTGGTCAAGATGGGAGTTTTGTAGCTAGTAGTTTTGCTAGGGAATTAATTGCCGATAATTTAGCTAAAAATAAGCCTTGGTATGCTGGTATATCTGACAAAGTTAATAGCAATGAACTCTTTGAGAAGCTTACCTATGAACGAGGAGGTTTGTACCAAATGACTAAGAAAGCTAAATATGACGAACGAGATAAACTGTTTGTAGAAGTTTGTCATGAAGCAATTAAGTTTACTTACGGTAAACTATCCAACAACACCAAATCCGGAGAAGACATCAATTCTAAACTTGACCGCGCTACGATTCGGATGAGAACAGGATTGAGCCGCTGTAAAAGTGCTGATTCCTTCAGAGAATTTATCACAGACTTTTGGTCAAGAGCAGGAAGATTGCCAACATTACAAAAACACTGGATAGAGATAATGGAATTTATCACTAATCAACAACAGTGGAAAAAAGCCAGAGACTTAGCTTTACTTGCCCTTGCTAGCTATAAGAAAGATGACACAAAACTAAATCAAGAGGAAGTAGAACAAGAAGATGATTTGATTGATATTGGTTTGTAGGTAGTTAAAATTTTTAATTAGTGGAGTGAATCATGTTTCATTTATTTGGGAATCTACTAACTGGATACGGTACAGCTGCGAATAATCGTGGTGAGAATGAAGGTAATATTACAACTCTACAGAAATTACTTTGGAAAGGTCAAGTTCATACTACTGTTTCCGCTGAAGCAATTCGCTGGGCTTTGCGCTATTACTGGCAAACTGTTAGTGATGAATATGCTGTTAATCGGCGTTGGGATGATGATAAAAATGATAATAAGTGGCAGGATGACAACTTTAATGAAACGTCTTTCATTGATGATGATGTTTTGGGATTTATGAGGGCGGAAGCTGCTAAAAGTGAAGCTTATGATGATAATGAGCCCAAAAAGAAGGGCAAAAAGTCAGTCCCAAAAGGAACAACAACAGCTAGACGAGGAGTCTTAGAAGTCACCCGCGCAGTTTCGACTACTCCCTATGTGGGGGATATTACCTTTAATGCCAAGAGTGGACAAAAAAGTTCAACATCACTTTATGGTACTGAAATTCACGCAACCCGTTATCAATATGGTTTCGCACTAACACCAAATCGCCTTAAGGATAAATCTCGTATTATCCCAGTCTTGAATGGTTTAACATCCTTAGGAGAAGTAGCGGGAAATCACTCGCGTTTTCTATACGACTTTTCCCCAGATAGCCTAGTATTGCGTTGGACACATGACTTTTCGCCAAGATTTCTTTACTGCTTTGAAGAAGATGAAGATGGAATAATATCAGTTCCTGACTTAATAAGAAGAGTGGAAACAGGAGATATTGACCCCACAGAGTTATGGATTGCTGGCGCAATTGTCAATTCTGATTCTGAGCAGTTAGAAGAGTTAGAAGAAAGAGGTGCTAATGTTTTTAAAGGGATTAAACTTGCTGTAGAAAGTCTCCAACAAAAAATTGCTCTAGATTTGCAATTACCTCAGCGGGAGTTAGTCTGATGAAAGTATCTACTAAACCCTTAGCATTGCGAGTAGAAGTCCCGATTGCTTGCTTTCGCCAATCTCGCGCCAGGGAATATGCTGAAACCTACCCAGTGCCACCGCCCTCAACAGTTTACGGGATGCTTCTGTCAATGGTAGGGGAGATGAATCGATATAAACATTGTGGTGTAAAATTAGCGATCGCACTCTTATCTAAACCAGAAAAATCCACTGTTATTCGTACCTTTCGCAGGTTCAAGAAAAAAGATATCCATGATCCTAGTAATGCTAGACCAGATTATCAGGAATTGCTCACAAATATTCAGTTTGCGGTTTGGGTTGATTCTGAAACAGAAAGCGCACAGCCAACTTTATCTGAACGTTTACAGATAGCATTCGATAATCCTGCTTCTATCAACCGTTTTGGCGGATTGTGTTTAGGAGAAAGTCGAGATTTAGTTAATTTCGTCACTCCATTATCAGAGGAGAATAAAGAGAAAAATCTGTACTGGTTGATTCAAGATGAAGACGGATTGCTAACTTTACCCTATTGGGTAGATCATATTGGTTCACGAGGTACTCGTTGGCTCAGATATCGAAAACCTGAGTTTTCCCAAGACTGGCAAATTCCTGAGTTAGCTTGGACTGTAATTGAGTCAACGTAAAGATACCTAAGATCTGATCAAGTCAGTGATTTGCTTTTTATCTCTCCTAAAACCATGCTACAGTCCAAAACATCCTTAACCATTGAACAATTCCTCGCACAACCAGAAACTGACCTCAACTACGAACTAATTGACGGTCAAGCTGTTGCCAAAATGTCTCCTAAACTGTTCCATTCTCTGATACAATTAACCCTAGTTAACCTACTCAAACAGTGGCATCAAAATCAGGGAATTGCCATCCAGGAATGGGCAATTACCCTAAAACGCCATGGCAAAGATTGGGTTCCTGTTCCCGATGTAATCTATATTTCCTATAATCGCCTTGGTCAAAATTGGCTGCAAGACCAAGCTTGTCCTACCGCTCCCGAACTAGCAATTGAAATCATTTCTCCAGGACAGTCTTTTGGAAATTTAGCCGAAAAAGCAGTAGATTACCTCAAAGCAGATGTCTTAAGAGTCTGGGTAGTAGATATCCATGCTAGGACAATTACTGTATTTTATCCTGATTCTGTCCCTGAAACCCTACGAGGTAAAGCAATTTTAACCGATACCTTATTTGAAGGGTTACAACTAACTCCCCAACAAATTTTTCAACAAGCAGGACTACCTGAATCAGAACAGGAAACACAATAATCAGCAAATTTTTTACCTTTGATGCCGTCAGGCGCTCAACCAAATTAGCCTTACGACATCATGAGTATACAAACATTAGAATATCCAAAATCAACACCAAAAAACACTATTCGTGTCTCTGCCCTCCACGCCCTCGCTTACTGCCCCCGCCTCTTCTATCTCGAAGAAGTCGAAGAACTTTATACTCAAGATGCAGCAATTTTTGCTGGACGAAGACTGCACACGCAATTAGAGAAAAGCGAAGATGAAGACTGGGAAGAACTATTCCTTGAAAGCGAAGAACTAGGGTTACGTGGTAGATTAGATGCCCTGCGCACCCGCGACGGGCAAGTAATACCCTATGAGCATAAACGCGGACGTTGCCACCGAGACGAAAACAAACAACCTCAAGCCTGGGAAAGCGATCGCCTCCAAATCTTAGCCTATGCTTACCTTATTGAAGCAGCTTTAGGCATCCCAATTCGAGAGGGTAGAATTCGTTACCATGCTGATAATGTAATAGTTCACGTACCTCTAGATGATAAAGGACGCACCTTAGTTCGAGACGCCATTCAACAAGCGCGACACTTAAGAAACTCTACCCATCGCCCCCCAGTTTGCGATAACGAGCGTTTGTGTACCCGTTGCTCCCTGGCTCCAGTCTGCCTCCCAGAAGAAGCAAGACTTGCCCATAACCGCGAGTGGCAACCAATGCGGTTGTTTCCCAAAGATGACGAACGCCAGGTGATTCACATTTTGGAACCAGGAACAGCAGTTGGACGTACTGGAGAGCAACTTAAAATCACTCGTCGTGGTCAACCTGTTGAAACTGTTCCGGTTCGCCAGGTGGGACAGGTAGTAATGCACAGTTTCTCACAAATCTCTACCCAAGCACTACATTTTTGCCTTGCTCAAGGAATTGGAGTACATTTCATCTCCGGTGGTGGGCGATATATCGGCAGTTTTGATACCAGGCAAGGAAGTATTCAGCGTCGTATTCATCAGTACGAAGCTTTGACTAATTCTCATACTTGTCTAGAATTAGCTCGTAAATTAGTCTCCTGTCGTGGGCAAGGGCAACGCAAATTTCTAATGCGTGGACAACGCCGCTTAAAGGTAACTTCCGCTAAATTGAAAAGTGCGATCGCTCAAATGAAAGCTGTGCTCAAACAAGTACCCAAAGCACAATCGATAGATTCATTATTGGGGTTAGAAGGTAACTTGGCAGCTTCGTATTTTGGTTCTTTGCCCTGCCTAATTGCTGAGGGAGTTGCACCAGAGTTACATTTTTCTGGTCGAAATCGCCGCCCACCGAAAGACAGATTTAATGCCTTACTAAGTTTTGGCTATGCTTTGCTAATTAAAGATGTGATGAATGCAATTCTCACTGTTGGACTAGAACCAGCACTAGGATTCTACCATCAGCCTCGCTCTCAAGCATCTCCTTTAGCACTGGATTTGATGGAAATTTTCCGAGTGCCACTGGTGGATATGCCCGTTATGGCTTCTATTAATAAGAGTCAGTGGGATCAAAAGGTTGATTTTGAAGTTCGGGGAGTGCAGGTATGGTTAAGTGATTGCGGGCGAAAAAAATTAGTTGGTTTGTATGAACGTCGTAAAGAAGAAAGTTGGAAGCATCCAGCTACTGGTTATTCTCTCACCTATCGCCGTCTATTGGAATTAGAAGTGCGATTGCTGGAAAAGGAATGGATGGGCGAAGGTGGCTTATTTGGTCAGCTAGTATTGGAGTAGAGCAAAATTATGGCTGAGTTAAAAAATTGGTACTTGGTCTGCTACGACATTCGCTCTCCCAAGCGCTGGCGCAAGGCATACAAGCTCCTTCAAGGATATGGAGAAAGGATTCAGTATTCTATTTTCCGGTGCTGGCTTAGTCAACGGGGGCGCGAAAAGTTGCGCTGGGAGTTGGAGGAGGTGTTAGAAACTGAAGACAGTTTGCTGTTAATTCGTCTTTCTAACCAATGCGTTAGCGGTATACAAGCTTATAATCGTTCAGAAGCTTGGCCTGTTGAGCAGGCAGGATATCGTATCCTCTAAAATCTATGCATCTGTTGTTGTGAGGCTGCTTTTGTAGAGATATTAGCTTTAAATCTTAACAGGTAAAAGGTTAGAGCGCTTTTGTTAATCTCGGAGATGCTTAGTTTTTTCGCTTACTCTAGACTAGGTGAGGATTTCAGCTGTTGAAGAATTAGGTCTGATCCTGGTTTTTTCCTGGATTTGGCGATCGCGTTAGGGTTTGTGCTAAGATGCTTAGCAAATCAGCTAGGAACTCTTGCTATTTAAGGCTTTCAGCCTTCGCCGTGTTCCTACCTTTGATGCCGTAAGGCGTTGAGCACTCCTAGAAGCTGAAGACCTGCTTTCGGCGCTGGAAAAGTGTTCCTACCTTTGATGCCGTAAGGCGTTGAGCACCAGTGCTTGCTGACGCGCGTGCGTCACCCCTGGCAGTGTTCCTACCTTTGATGCCGTAAGGCGTTGAGCACTTGACAATCCTTTCAAACTCTCTCCTGCAAGTTCTAGTGTTCCTACCTTTGATGCCGTAAGGCGTTGAGCACAGCCAGAACAAGGAGACGAGATACTGTATTGCTTGTGTTCCTACCTTTGATGCCGTAAGGCGTTGAGCACGTGAGTTATTAGTTGTAGGTCTTCTCGTGCATCCCCAGTGTTCCTACCTTTGATGCCGTAAGGCGTTGAGCACTTTATGCTTTTAGTTCCGGGAGTTTCTGGTACAGCTGTGTTCCTACCTTTGATGCCGTAAGGCGTTGAGCACAAGTCATTGAGATACTGCCCCATCAATTTTTCCGGTGTTCCTACCTTTGATGCCGTAAGGCGTTGAGCACGCTTGGAGGTTACACCAAAAGCCGAGACCGCCTCCAGTGTTCCTACCTTTGATGCCGTAAGGCGTTGAGCACAACTGAATTTCTAGACTTTTGTCTGAGTACAGTGATGTGTTCCTACCTTTGATGCCGTAAGGCGTTGAGCACCACTTTTGCTCAACAAACGCATTTTTCCGGTGGCAATGTGTTCCTACCTTTGATGCCGTAAGGCGTTGAGCACAGACCACTATGGTCAAGCTAAAATCCTCACCCAACGGTGTTCCTACCTTTGATGCCGTAAGGCGTTGAGCACCCCTTTCCACCCAATCATCTAACTTTGAGAGGTCTAGGTGTTCCTACCTTTGATGCCGTAAGGCGTTGAGCACATCCAAGGGAAATCACCAGAGGAGATGTTTGAAGTGTGTTCCTACCTTTGATGCCGTAAGGCGTTGAGCACGATGGTGGGAATCCAGAAAAATCACTTTCTATGAAGCGTGTTCCTACCTTTGATGCCGTAAGGCGTTGAGCACTCCGAGGTCGAGGTAAGCATCTAACTTACTATCCGTGTTCCTACCTTTGATGCCGTAAGGCGTTGAGCACTGGTGGCAGCAGTGGTGCTGCTACTTCCTTAACTAGTGTTCCTACCTTTGATGCCGTAAGGCGTTGAGCACCTACCACCAATAGCAAATTCAAACCTGTTGATAGCTGTGTTCCTACCTTTGATGCCGTAAGGCGTTGAGCACATCAAACGGAGATGTTGGTACAAGCATTGCTGCTGTGTTCCTACCTTTGATGCCGTAAGGCGTTGAGCACTGATTCGCAAGCGACATCCCCATCCAAGTCTTCCCTAGTGTTCCTACCTTTGATGCCGTAAGGCGTTGAGCACACCCTTGCTGGGTACGCATCCCCCGAGATAGTTTCTGGTGTTCCTTCCTTTGATGCCGTAAGGCGTTGAGCACTCCCAGTTGTATCATTACTCTTTCCGCCAACAATAGTGTTCCTACCTTTGATGCCGTAAGGCGTTGAGCACTTCATAGCTAACACTATTATATAAACGGAAGAGTTGTGTTCCTACCTTTGATACCACAAGGCGTTGAGCAAGTGTTAGATGCGCTCCTTCAACAAAGGTGGTAAACTTCTTGCCAGAGAAAAATTAATTGACTATCTAACAGTCATCTCAAATAAGAGCAGGTTTGGAAAAATCATGTCGCAAGTCCCAGTAAATCTTCCCAGTTGGAACCTCCTTGCTGAGCGCTCTCTCACTGGTGAGCTGATTACCCGCTCCGAAGCGATGGCGGTGCTGAGAGCTCCTGATCAAGTGCTGCTTGAACAACTTGCTGCTGCCTACCGAGTACGTCAGCACTACTGGGGAAATCGAGTAAGGCTACACTTTTTACTCAATGCTCAGAGTGGTTTGTGTCCAGAAGACTGCCACTACTGCTCTCAGTCTAAAATCTCTACAGCCCAAATTGAAAAATATCCTCTGCTGGCTACTCAAGAAATTCTCAAGGCTGCTGCTCGTGCACAGCAGTTGAAGGCAGGGACTTTTTGTATGGTGATTTCTGGACGCTCTCCTACAGATTCAGTCTTTGCCAAAGTTCTAGAAGCTGTGCGGGAAGTCAAGGCGAAATACGACCTCAAAATATGTGCTTGCCTAGGACTTTTGAGTGAAGAGCAAACCCAAAGTTTGGCTCAGGCAGGAGTTGATCGAGTCAATCATAACCTCAATTCCTCAGAAGGTTATCATTCCCAAATCTGTACCACTCATACTTTTAAGGATCGTGTGGCGACACTGAAGAATGTGAAAACAGCAGGAATTACCACCTGTTGCGGGGGCATACTAGGTATGGGAGAATCAGATGAGGATGTTATTGACTTGGCGCTTTCCCTACGCCAATTAGAGGTGACTAGTGTCCCCATCAACTTTCTAATCCCTATCTCTGGAACTCCCTTTCAAGGCAAGCAACAACTTGATCCGCGCCGTTGCTTGCGCATTCTCTGTCTATTCCGCTTTATTCTACCTTCCCAAGAAATTAGGATTGCTGGTGGCAGGGAGGTGCATTTGCGTACACTTCAACCCCTAGGACTTTATCCTGCCAACTCCATCTTTATTGGGGATTATCTCACTACACCTGGACAGGCAGCACGTAGTGACTTAGAAATGATACGTGATAGCGGTTTTGTTTTGGAGGCAGCAGATGGTTCTGTCTTAGAGGGGGAGCCTTTGGTAGGATTAGGTAAATAGGGCTTGCTGAATTAATCTAGAAGGTATACCAGACAATGATTTTGAGCCTTTTTTGACCCTTACAAGTGCTTGGTTATAGCATCCAATGGCTAAAAATCTTTGCACTTAATAGGAACATCTCGGAGCTAATCATGGATAATCAGGCTTAGAACTATCGGCTTTTCCCTAATCCCTACTCCCTGCTCCCTGCTCCCCTATTTTTGTATAAATTGAAGTACATTATTTGTTGACGCTCCCTCGCTGAAAGCGAGGGATTCTCAGTTCCACGAACGCACTTACTTAAGCTCAGTTTCCTTAACTTAAGCATTGGTGCCTTTCTCCCTGAGCGTAGATTTCTGTCCGCCCGACAGTATTTTCTTAGCCCTATCTAGAATATTTCGTGCTGCATTTTCATCACGGTCTAAAACTGTGCCACAGCTACAAACATGCGTTCTAACTGAT
>JAAHGS010000244.1 GCA_010692645.1 Symploca sp. SIO2E9 | reverse complement strand
CAATCGTTGAACTGATCTACCTGTGCTTTGGTTGGCTTAAGCTTAAATTCGTAGGTCAGATTAAACACTTGTATCACCTCCTTATGCTCTATTATACACTTATTCTTATGGAACGCTAAGGCGGTTCATAAAACACTGACTGGCAATTCATCCCATCGCTAAAAGCGAGGGTCTTCTTGCCGGAGTAGATAAAAGTTCCTAAATAAATTTAGTACAAAAACTAATGAATTTAGTATTCATAAATACCAAAACAATGCTTTTTGTATAAAAAATCTTAACTTTATGGCTGTAACTAGCAGTTTGGATTATCTAAGTATGATCACATGACTATATTAGCTGATATCAAAATATTTGTCAACCTTAGATAGCGGTTCTCAATTAGATAATGTTTGCTACAAATACTTTGTAAGTAATAAATCGTCAATAAAAAGTAAAAAACATTTTTGTTATTACTTATTACTTATTACTTATTACTTATTACTTAAAATCAGACTATTTGTAGCATTCTTTTTTCTATTTGATCTTACCTCCCAGCTGTTGGTTTACTCTGAAGATGGAGTTCTGGATCTTGAGCCACCCACCCCAAGGGTGAATTGTAGCGAACTTCAAAATGGAGATGAGGTTGTTCAATGTCTCGGCTTCCAGTAACCCCCACTGTTCCTAGAGTATCTCCCGTTTGAACTTGCTGACCAACTCTAACGCTTATACTTTGGAGATGAGCATAACGGCTCTGACGCCCTCCCTGGTGATTGACAACTACCAATCTGCCGTAAATACCTTGTCCGCCAGCAAAGGCTACAGTGCCAGCATCTACTGAGAGTACGGGTGTACCAATCTCTGCGAGTAAATCTATGCCACTGTGAAACTGCCCTGACTCACTACTAGCATCAGCTCGCCATCCATAACCAAGTCCTATTGGTGCCTCAAAGGGCAAGGGATAACCGACAAATCCAATGTAGCTATCTACAGCTTGAGTCCCCCGACGCGACCAATTTACCCCTGGAAGGAATACCTGTTGGGATAACTGTTGACAGCCATTGACCTCAAATAAAATATCAGAACGGACTCCGTAAGCTTCGGCAAGGTCTTGCCAACTAGAACCAGCAGGAACATCAATGCGGATACCGTTGAAAGGGGGAATCAGAATTTCACTACCTACAGGTATTGTCCCCCCTTTCAAGGAAGGATTAAAACCAATCAAGGTTTCAGGGAAGAGGTTGTATTGGCTAGCAATACTCTCAAGAGTTTCTCCAGCAACAACCTTGTGCTTCTCCAAGCGCGAGAGAGCGGGCGGCGGACAGGCACTCTCTGTAGGATTAGCTTTGGTGCCAATAGCTGGGTAAACCAGCCCAATAATTGTAGCAAGAATGGGAAACCAGCGCAGTAAACTCACAGTTAACAATTAGTAACTAGCAAAGATCAAGTTGAAAATTGGCATAATAAAGTTGCCGGTCACGCTTAATTTGTTGCAAATTGTAAAGTCATAACCCAGTCTTCGGTTTCTGCTTCAGGCTAAGACAAGCTGATCAGAACTCACACATTTATCCCTCTTCCGTCACTTTGGGATGAAACCTCGAATCTTCCTTGGTTGTATCCTCGGAAAATCCTCTTAGCAGCCTCTAAAAGCTTCTAATTTTTAATTTTCTACTCTTTAGAGGGGTGAAGAAATTTTGGTTGGAATTTCAATTCTCCGCGTCTGGAGCGTCTGGAGCGTCTGCTTACTTATTTCCCCACTCTTTTTTTCGCTCACCCTCTTTAGAGTACCCTCAGGATACTTGGGATGCTATCAACAGCCTCTAGAGCGCTGATTTCCTCAAGAGCTTGGCGGAAGTTACCTTCGCGGACATCGTGAGTGACGACAACAATTTCTGCCAAGTTTTCGTGGTAACCAGTTTGTACAATAGATTCGAGACTAACCTTGTGTTTGCCAAAGCTAGTACCTAAATGACCAATGACACCGGGAAAATCTTGGGTGAGAAAACGTGCATAAAAGCGGGTGACCAGTTCCGAGACTGGTGCAATTTGGCAATAGTGTTGATGAATACAGCTCAACAGAGGATGCAGTTGCTTAGCCTCTCCAGCAGATTTCAAAACTGCAGCAATATTTAAAATATCCGACACCACTGCGCTAGCAGTTGGTCCAGAACCAGCACCAGGTCCATGGAACATCACCTGCCCGATTGGTTCTCCCTCCACCAGAATTGCGTTGTAGACACCGCTAACACTGGCAAGAGGATGAGTTTGCGGAACTAGAGTTGGATGCACCCTTACCTGTAGAGACTGGAAATTTCCCTTTTCTAGATCTTGGGTATCAACCACTGCTTTTTTCTCTTGCTGAGCCACAGCCAACAGTTTAATTACAAACCCTAGTTTTTGAGCATAGGCAATATCAACTGCACTTACCTGACGAATACCTTCGCAGTGGACATCTGGCAGTTTAATTCTTCCCGCAAAGGCGAGGGAAGCCAAAATCGCGATTTTGTCAGCAGCATCCCACCCATCAATATCAGCTGTGGGGTCAGCTTCAGCATAACCAAGTTGCTGGGCATCAGCGAGAATATCAGTAAATTCTCCCCCCTCAGTTTGCATTCTAGTCAGGATGTAATTGGTGGTGCCGTTAACAATACCGATGATACTATCAATCACATTCACCCCTAAGCACTGTTTTAGAGGTGCAATCACCGGGATGCCGCCCCCAACTGCTGCTTCTAACATGACATACACCCCTGCTTCCTCAGCAGCAGTGAAAATCTCATCACCATGCCGAGCAATTACTGCCTTATTGGCTGTGACGATATGTTTACCATGGGCAATGGCTTTGAGCATGAGCGCGCGCGCTGGTTCAACTCCCCCAATTACTTCGACGACGATGTCTACTGCTGGATCAGTGACAATGCCTTCTAAGTCCGTACTCATCAACTCGGGCGGCAATTGAACTTCTCTGGGTTTAGTCAGAGAACGCACCCCTACCCGATAAATTTCTATCTCTTTTAAGAGTGGGTGACGATTAGCCGGTTCTTGCAAAATCCTTGCTGTTCCTGTACCCACTGTTCCCAGTCCTAATAAACCAATTTTAAAAGCCACAGCTGTTGTCCTCAATCCTAAAGGTTCTGAGTTGTTTGTGCCAATCTGTACTAGGATCAAATTATTGCTTGGCAAAGGTTAGGAAATACAAGCATCTCAAATTATACGGTCAAAAGATTAAAGATTTGATGAAGTGGTCAAGCTAGCATATACTCAATCAAGACTTATGCTATCAATGAGGATAAGTTTTTTTGTCTTGCAGTGAGAGTAAAGGGTTTCTTTTAGCTAATCTCTTCAGAGTGCTGTTTCAATCTTCAGTAGCTCTACCTGAGGTAGAAAATGTTGTTATAATTACAAGTCAGATTCACTGAGGTAACCCTAAACTCTCCAGCATTCCAGCCTAGATTATAAGGAGAATTAATCGTTGTCTAGTCGATACTTGTTCACTTCCGAATCAGTCACAGAAGGTCATCCTGACAAACTCTGCGATCAGATTTCTGACACCATTTTAGATGCCCTACTTAGCCAAGACGACCATAGCCGTGTTGCGGCAGAAGTCGTTGTTAACACGGGTTTGCTACTGATTACTGGGGAAGTTACCTCCAAAGCCCATGTCAATTTTATTGATTTGGCACGCCAGAAAATTGCAGAAATTGGCTACATTAACTCCGAGAATGGCTTTTCTGCCAACAGTTGTTCTGTCTTGATTGCTTTAGATGAGCAATCCCCTGACATTTCCCAAGGCGTTAGCACAGCCCACGAGAGTCGGGAGGAAATGAGTGAGGATCAATTAGACGCCATTGGCGCTGGCGATCAAGGTCTAATGTTTGGCTTTGCCTGCAATGAGACTCCAGAATTGATGCCATTACCGATTAGCTTAGCCAATAGACTAGCTCGTCGTCTAGCTGCAGTGCGCAAAACAGGTCAACTCTCTTACCTACGTCCTGATGGTAAAACCCAAGTCACTGTCATCTACGAAGATGGACGTCCAGTGGGGATTGATACAATCCTGATTTCCACCCAACATGCTGCCACAATTGGGGAGATTGTTGATGAGGTAGCTGTGCAGACGAAGATTAAAAACGACCTCTGGGAAGCTGTAGTGCAGCCAGCTTTTGCAGAAATTGAGATCAAGCCTGATTCAGAAACTCGTTTTTTTGTCAACCCCACTGGCAAATTTGTCATTGGCGGTCCCCAAGGAGACGCTGGTTTAACCGGTCGTAAAATTATTATCGACACCTACGGTGGTTACTCTCGCCATGGCGGCGGTGCTTTTTCCGGAAAGGATCCTACAAAAGTAGACCGTTCTGCTGCCTATGCTGCTCGCTATGTTGCCAAAAACATTGTCGCAGCTGGTCTAGCCGAAAAATGCGAAGTTCAACTGAGTTATGCTATCGGTGTTGCTAAACCGGTCAGTATCATGGTGGAGACCTTTGGCACAGGTAAAATAGAAGAGAACCGCTTGCTGGAGTTAGTGCAGCAGCATTTTGAACTCCGTCCTGCTGGGATTATTCAGACATTCAATTTGCGTGGCTTGCCAGCCGAACGCGGTGGTCGCTTCTATCAAGATACTGCAGCTTACGGTCATTTCGGTCGTACAGATTTGGATTTGCCTTGGGAACGCACTGATAAAGCAGAGTTACTCACCAAAGCTTTAAAAGAGCCTGTTTCAGCTTCAATTAGCTAGGAAATCCTAGTTAGGAGGTGGTTAAGAGAACACGATTATAAGCCACTACCATCCAGCATTACATACTGAGATGATGGGAGAAAGGGAAAAAGGGACTTGAGTCTAATGAGATGACAACGACCTCTCAACTAGAACTCCCCTTAACCTTTCCCTTTTTCCTTATTATTACTTATTACTTATTACTTTAAAGTCAGACTAATGGTTTAGGCAATCGCAATTTCATTTGATGACTCCAGCAACTGTTGTAGCCTCTTGAGCAAATCCCAAGTTTGTTGATAAGCTATTTCATTACCCTGCTCATCAAAGCGTTTCAATGCCATCTTCAGATCAGAAATTGCCGCCTGTTGATAACCAAGCTGGTGGCGGATTAGACCACGATTAACATAAGCTTCTGCATGTTTGGGGTCAATTTGCAGCGCCAGAGTAAAATCTCTAATTGCTCCCTGAGTATCACCCTTTTGATGGCAAGCACAAGCTCGATTGTAGAAAGCTCTGTAATTGCTAGCATTAAGGTTAACAGCTTGGTTAAAGTCAGCGATTGCTTCTGGTAGCTTCTCTAAGACCAGCTGTGTTAAACCCCTCTCATTATATATATCTGCCAGGATCAATTTTGAACCCTCTGGAATTTTATCTAAAGCTTGATCAAAATTAGCGATCGCTTCATGGTACTCTTTTAACTCAAAGCTCGCTAATCCCCGATTATAGTAGGCCCGAAAATCATCAGGCTGTCGTTCTAACATCATAGAGTAGTCAGAGATGGCAGCTTGATAATTGCCTAGTCGCTGGGATGCTAGTCCTCGGTTAAGATAGGCTTCGAGGTTATCTCGGTTGAGTTTTATTGCTTGAGTACAGTCTTGGATAGCTTTTGCGTAATTTCCTAATTTAAGGTAAACTAAACACCTGTTACTGTAGGCAGCTCCATAATCAGTATCAACTTTGACAGCTTGCTCAAAGTAATCTATTGCTTGCTCGTATTGGTTGTTGATTGTGGCCTCGACACCAAAATCGAATAGCTCTTGGGCGCTAGTTAGCGTGACAATTGCGGTTGCTGCTTGAGCTTTTCCCGTAATTGCCAAGACCGATAGCGCCACTGCTAGGCCGAAGCTGAATAAGGTTCGGTATAAGTGACTCATTGAATTTTATTTGAGTTGCCTCTTATGATTTACAATAATATCGGCAGCCAGACTGTTTATTTAGTGAAATTTAGAATAATAAGAGTTAAATTTAGAGGTATCAGCCTAGTTGCCTCTATAAATTTTTAGGTAGGCAACTTTAGTTTGTCAAAAGACTAGCTGTCAAATTTAAAATTAATTGCTTGTGTAGGAAGTTGTATTGACTGTTCATAGTTTATGGCTCATTGGGAAAGTATTTCACAACTACCTAATACCAACCCAATGAACCCTAAAAATCTAGCGTCTAGCAAATCTAAATGCTTGTGCAGATTTAGACCGACAGCAGCTAATTACTCTACAACTAGCTTACCAATCATGCCAGCGCCACGGTGGGGTTGACAGTAGTAGGTGTACTCACCCGGTTTTGCATCAGCTGGGATTGTAGCTTCATAGTTTTCGCCAGGAGCAAAAAATAGCTTATCGTGAGATAGATCTTTTGCCAGTGGAGAACCGCCTTCAAAAACAACGTTGTGAGGAGGAAGCTTGTTATTTGCCCATTTGATGGTGTCTCCTGGCTTAACTTTCACTACTTTGGGGACAAAAGATAGCATGCCATTGTCAGCACCCATCTTGACTGTGTAAGTTTCTGCTGCGGCTGGAGAGGCTGATAGAGCAAAACTAGCAACTGCCAGTAAGATTGTAGAAAGCACCAGACCTAGTTTACGTAGCACTTTGGCTCTCAATTCCATGGTTTGATCCTAAGAGTCTGCTTTTTAATTCCGTTATAAATTCTAAAACAACTCTGAGCCAAAATCACTTAAACAGGATAAATAACCCACCCCCACTAGGTTAAAGAGAGCAGGTATACAGCTTATTGTCGTTTTTGAAGTTACATAAAGTTTACTTAGCCCAACCAGGTATAGCCCGATTGCTCTAATAAATTCAGAGCAACTACCAACCCTTATCAGCTTGGTCTAAAACATAAGCGGCAACGTTGTCAATCTGTGCTGGGTTGAGCTTACCAGCGAAACGAGGCATAGCTCCCTTACCATTAGTTACCTGGTAGACGATTTTCTCCATTGAATACATGCCATACTTTTCCAAGGCATCTTTCTTCAAGGTTTTAGGAGCCATAATCACATTTCTACCACCCATGTGACAAGCTGCGCAGTTGGCAGCAAAAACTTGTTTACCAGCAGCGGCATCAGCTGCCAGAGCTGGACTTCCCCAACTAAAGCCAAACCAAGCTACAGCTAAAAATATAACTAATACAACTTTCTTCAAAATAGTTCTCCTCAAACAGCAAACCAGGCATAGCGCCGACGCTTATTATTGAAGAGAACGACTCTCTAGGTCAAAAGACAAGTTGTCAAACTTCGCTGTGTGATCTACAATTTCAGTCTCAAAATACATATGAATCCTCTGCCCTCCCACCGTCCCAAACACCTTTCCCTCGGTCCTCTAGAGAAGGAGATTTTGACTATAGTCTGGGAACTTGGTTGTGCTACCGTCAAGAATGTCCATGAACGAATTTTGGCTGACCCAGAGCGTGAATTGGCATATACTTCAGTAACGACCGTGTTGCGCCGCCTCACCCAAAAAGGTTGGCTTACCTATGAGAAAAAAGGGCGTGCTTTCTCCTGGAAACCTCTAATTTCTCGTCAAGAGGCACAGGTTCTGCAAGCTCATGAACAACTCAACCGATTCCTGGCAGTGAGCAATCCTGATGTCGTTGCCGCTTTTGCCGATAGTCTCGATACTACTAGCGTAGAACAAATAGAGGCGATCGCTCAAAGGATTCAAGCTGCCCGTAGAGCTAGAGAGAGGGAAAACTAATGCATCTGTTAATGATTGTGGCAGGATTAGGACTAGCTTATGTACTCAGAAGCAGTTACTCTCAACAAGATGGTAACTGGACACAACGCTGGCAAAGATCACTGCTTATGTTTCTGTTTCCACCTCTGCTATTGATGATGACAGCTGTGGCAGTGCTGTGCATGGGACCGCAGGGACAAATGGTTGGCTTCTATAGTGGCTGGTTAACTTACTATTTAGTCTTAGGATGCCTAGCTGTTGCGATTTTTGTCGGCATCAAACTAGCAATTGAAGCTTGGCAGTCCATAGAACAGATTCGCACTTACCCACAACTTGAGTTTGAAGGCTCAAAAGTTCGTCTTCTCGATCATTCTATTCCCTTTAGTGCCATGATTGGCTTTTGGCAACCAGAATTAGTTGTAAGTAAGGGTTTATTACAAAAACTTCAACCAGAGCATCTGCAAGCAGTTTTAAGCCACGAACAAGCTCATCACCACTACCGAGATACATTCTGGTTTTTTTGGTTAGGCTGGGTTTACCGATGCAGTGCTTGGTTGCCAAAGACAGCCTCTTTGTGGGAAGAACTGTTGCTACTGCGAGAAATTCGTGCTGATGGTTGGGCAGCTCAAAAAGTAGATTCCCTAATTATAGCAGAATCACTGTTGATTGTAGTGAACCAATCGATGATTGTCTCAGAAACTGTATGTGCAGCCTTCTCTCGTGCTGTACCTCGTAATCGTTTACAACAGAGAATTGATGCCCTCTTGGCAGAACCAAAGTCTCCTATTGAGTCAATTCTATAAGTT
>JAAHGS010000243.1 GCA_010692645.1 Symploca sp. SIO2E9 | reverse complement strand
TTCAGTTATCCTGAAGAGCAAAAATGACTGCCTTTCCTACATGAGCGCTAGAACACTGTTTGATAAAGTTTGGGATTTGCATACCGTCGGCATTTTGCCCTCTGGTCAGACTCAGCTATTTATTGGTTTACACTTAATCCATGAAGTTACTAGTCCCCAAGCCTTTGCCATGCTGCGGGAGCGGGGACTAAAGGTGCCATTCCCTCAACGCACAATGGCAACAGTAGATCATATTGTGCCCACAGATAATCAAGCTCGTCCTTTTGCTGATGTTCTAGCAGAAGAGATGATGCAAGCCTTGGAGCAAAGCTGTAAGGAATACGGGATCAGATTCTATAATATTGGTTCTGGCAATCAAGGAATCGTTCACGTTATTGCCCCCGAACAGGGCTTAACCCAGCCGGGAATGATTATAGCCTGTGGAGATTCTCACACCTCTACCCACGGAGCTTTTGGTGCGATCGCTTTTGGTATTGGTACTTCTCAAGTCCGCGATGTCTTAGCCTCCCAAACCCTAGCACTATCTAAACTAAAAGTTCGCAAAGTTGAAGTCAACGGCAGCTTACCTCCCGGAGTTTACGCTAAAGATGTGATCTTGCACCTAATCCGCACTTTGGGAGTTAAAGGTGGTGTCGGCTATGCCTATGAATTTGCAGGTACTACCTTTGAGCAGATGTCGATGGAAGAACGAATGACTGTCTGCAACATGGCTATTGAAGGGGGCGCTCGCTGTGGTTATGTTAATCCTGACGAAGTAACTTTTGATTATCTCAAGGGTAGAGATTTTGCTCCCCAAGGTGCAGACTGGGATAAAGCGGTAGCTTGGTGGCAGAGCATTCGCTCTGACCAAGATGCTGTATATGATGATATCGTTAGCTTTGATGCTGCCGAGATTGCACCTACAGTTACTTGGGGAATTACTCCAGCTCAAGGAATTGCTGTTAATGAAGTTATTCCTACAACTGATACTTTACCAGAAACTGAAAGAGCGATCGCTAAACAAGCCTACAGTTACATGCACCTGAATCCAGGAACTCCAATTCAAGGCACCAAAGTTGATGTCTGCTTTATTGGTAGCTGTACTAATGGTAGGCTTAGTGATCTCAGGGAAGCTGCCAAATTTGCCCAAGGCAGGCATGTAGCCCAAGGAGTTAAAGCTTTTGTCGTACCTGGTTCAGAAAGAGTCAAAAAGCAAGCTGAAACTGAAGGACTCGATCAAATTTTTCACGAGGCTGGGTTTGAATGGCGAGAACCTGGATGCTCAATGTGTCTGGCGATGAATCCTGATAAACTTCAAGGTACCCAATTGAGTGCTTCTTCTTCTAATCGTAATTTTAAAGGTCGTCAGGGTTCATCAACTGGACGCACGCTGTTAATGAGTCCAGCGATGGTAGTTGCTGCCGCTCTTAAAGGTGAAGTTGCTGATGTTCGAGAATTGATGTCATCACAGACAAAATAATGACTGATCAGACAAATCTCAGTGACTACAAACAGCAAGTAAGTGCTTTTTTCGATGGGAGAACTAACTATGATAATGATATTACCTATCGTCGGGCAATCAGATTAGTTGAGTTGACTCCACTAAAAAGAAAACAGCAAGTCTTAGATGTTGCCACTGGCACAGCAATAGTGGCAATAGTAAAATAATCGGATTGAAACCGTGACTAAAATCAAACAAGTTACTGGCACAGGAATCCCTCTAGTGGGTAATGATATTGATACAGATCGTATTATCCCAGCTCGATTCTTGCGCTGTGTCACCTTTGATGGTTTAGGAAAGCAGGCTTTTGTAGATGATCGTACTCAAGCCCAGGGACAACATCCCTTTGATCAACCCCAATATCAAGGAGCTAATATCTTAGTAGTTAACGGCAACTTTGGCTGTGGTTCCTCGCGAGAACATGCTCCTCAAGCCCTTTCTAAATGGGGTATCCAAGCCTTAGTAGGAGAAAGTTTTGCCGAAATCTTCTTTGGCAATTGCTTAGCCATAGGCATTCCCTGTGTGACAGCTGAACCTGAAGATATCAAACAGTTGCAATCACAATTAACTGAGAATCCTCAGAACCCCATGACCTTAGATTTAGAAGCAATGCAAGTCTATTGTGGAGACTTTCAAGTCTCTGTTTCTATGGGTGAAGGACCACAGAAAATGTTGACTACAGGTACCTGGGATAGTTGTGGTCAATTAGTTAATCAAATTGAGCAAATTCGGGTTACGGCTTCCAAATTGCCTTATGTCCATTGGGGTTCTCAAGTCAAAGCAACTTCTAGTTAGCCAGAATTTAGGCAGATGACTAGATAAAACGCTATCTGTAGGGTGGGCAATTTATTGGCTCATCCTACCTATTGTTGTTTTTGAGAACATACAATGATCTCAGTGCCACATTAGGCAGCGTCGCTGATTCTGGTTTCGTCAGCTTTACCCCTACACCCACTGGTTTAGTTTTAGGATATGAAGGTATCGAAAATTTCGGTAATATCGAGCTTTCCGGTATCGCCTCTGTCAATGTTACTAGTTTAGGGTTAGGAGATGCTGGCACTCTGGCAGTTTTAGCTGAGAATATCGAGCTTGATAATAGTGGCTCTATTACTGCTTGGGTCAATTAACCTTAATAAAAGGGGTGAGCGAAAAAAAGAGTGGGGGAATGAGTAAGCAGACGCTCCAGACGCTCCAGACGTGGAGACGCTCCAGACGCGGAGAATTGAAATTCCAACCAAAATGGAGCTCACCCTAATAAAAGTAGGTTGGGTAGTAAGGTTATCAAAGACAACTATAACTAGAATATCTGTTGGGTTGAGGTAACGAAACCCAACCTACAAATTCTCCCCATCCCCCCATCTCCCCGAGCCATCCCCCCATCTCCTCGATAGGATTCAACCGGACAGAATATCAATTAATCTTCAAAATCATCTGACATCTTAATTACTTTTAAAGAAGGTTTCTCGACGGTATTCAAATACACCTTCTCCTTAGTACCCTCCTGCTCCAGCTCAAGAATTAACCTGTATTTATACACGCCAGGGGGTAAGTCGCTTAACACTGTCCCTGCCCAATAAAAATACAAAGGAGTTAAAGGATCCGGGGAATATATCTTATCAGGTCCGCCGTAAATCTTGAACTCAGTGCAGACTTTTGATTCAGCAACATATTCCTCGTCGCCTTCTTGGTCGTCTAGAAAGACGATATTATTAATCCGGGGCAATGGCGGTAATGTTCTAGTGTATGGCCATGTTGTTTTGTCTGTTCTAAGTTCCATATCCATAGCATAAATAAGCCAGTTGATTACCTGCCCTTGTTTACAGACAGTTTGCAAATGAGCCGTTCCTCGGCCTGTGCTACCCACGCTATTGTCAATCATGTAAAGAGCGCCGTCGAGTGTGTTATTAGCAACAGCTTTATGAAGATCTACGACTGTTATTACATTAAGCTGGACTGAGTTTAAATGCCCTAGACTTGGACTTGATAGAGCAGAATTTTCTGCCATGATTTTCCTCTTGACTAGTTTAAAAAATTATGTATCTGTAATTAACAAACGTCCCAACCAATTGTTTATGGTTTAGTTATTTCTACCTATGATCTACCGATGAGAAAAGGGGTAGAAAGAGTCATTAGCTCTTTTCGATTTCCCACTTGAAACTTGATTTGGTAAGAAATGGGCTCTCGAACATTTCGTTTGACTTCGCCAAACCAATAACTGATATCAGTACCGTCATACTTTGTCTCTTCAGGCTGACAGTATTTGCTGTCGATAATGATATCCTTAATAGCTACATAAACTTCGACTTCTAATGCCCAGACTGTCCAGATCAATTCGTCGTCTTTGTTCACCAACGTTTGCAAATTCTCAGTACCTACACCAATGGAACCATACATTTTATTATTGTCCATTAAATAGGTACTCCCACTCAAAGTATCAGCGGTAAGAGCTGCTACTGCATCTATTACTGTTGCTATCGTTATCGTTGCCATGATCTATCTTCCAATATTTTTTTTGTATTGCGATTGAAGCTTAAGCAGTTGTATAAGGAATCGGGAGCAGGCCCTCATATACACTACCAGTAAACCCATTTTGTTTAGGATTTTTTGTGATTCTGATAGAGGATTTATGCGTCATATATACTGGTTCCCAAATCACGTGTCCTTCCTCCTGTCCTTCCTCTTGTTGATATACCGGTTTGTATAGTTGGATATGCATGGTATAGGAATAGGTTCCTGGTTGATAGGTAGAAACAGTCGCAGACCAATACCAGCCATCTGCCACAAGATCGGGAGATCCATATTGAGCTTGATAAATTATTTTTTTATCAACTGCTTCACCAGTGACATTATTAAGGATCGGAGGACGATGACTGATCTGCTGGGATCTATTATCAGGGTCAGTGATGACTTCAGGGTCAGTGATGGGTTTACCCTTGACATCTATGAGTTTAACCTCTGAATGTAGGTGACTACGAATAAGCCCACTTTTACTCTTGAGTTTAGTCTGAATACTCCCTAAATTTTCTAAGATCTTGTTTACTTCAGTTCTCAAACTCTCAGGTGTTGATACTGTATCGTCATTTTCTTGAATCCTCTTCTTGAGTTTATTGAATTTCCTGATTAATCTGAGTTCACTCTTTCTGGATTGGTCTACAGGAAAGGTTCGAGGAAGGTTCGGTGGCACAGAACCAACTCCAAAAACCAGCCAGTTCAACACTTGCTCATTAGCCTGCAAACCATCAGAGTCATAGGTGCCATGAATAGCAGTAATTAAGTGACTGGTTCCTTGACCTTCCGACCCTTGTAATTTCATATTATCGAACAGGTAAATATTACCTTCCAAGGAATTGTTTTTTAGGGCGGCGTCAATATCAATCATCGCTACTATTGCTAATTGTTGAGCCATAATCTTTCCTTTTCTCCTTAGTTAAAGTTCTATTTTCACTAAGAACAACGCAGACAAAACTGCCCATAAGGCGCTGCTCCTGTTAGAATTTTTGTTACTTTACGGTTTAACCCACTTCAAAGAAGGTGTATCCACATACATAACACTTTTCTTGCCTTCATAAATCTGAATTTCTAACCTGTACTTGTACTCCTTATTAGGAACTATGTAAGTTGGTACATACCCAGACCAAATATTGAGATCAAGCTTTTCGCTGTCACTACCCATGCTGCTAACTGGTTCTAGGACAACATTATCAGGAATAAAAGTAATATTTTTTATTCCTACTGGTGTCTGCACATCAACTGGATAAATTACCCAATGGATACGCTGTCCAGGATAACAGAAAGTAGATAAGTTAGCTGTTCCTTGATAGGTACTCTGGAAGCAACTATTATCCATCATAAAAAGGTTACCAATCAGGCTTTGGTCTGAAATCGCTCCCACGGCGTCAACAAAGGTTACGATGCTGATTGTTTGTGTCATCATTTTTCTCCCATTAGTTTACTTGAAAACAATTTGACAGCTCAAAGAAACTTTCCCCCTAGCAATCCTCAATAATTTGCAAACGGGTAATATTTTCTGCCAAGCCATTAACCTTCTACCCTCAGCCTTCTATCTTCTGGCTTCTTTTGACTCACTTTAAAAAACATCCCTGATTAAAGGAACCTTACCTAAATCAGTTCGATAAATCTCTTCAGACCACCTGTTAACGAATTTAATTTCAAATCTATATCCAGTCTTCTCAAGGTAATAGGAATTGGCTTCTCCTTCGTTAAATATTGACAGAGAGCGCGCTAAAGATTCCATAAACAAACGCCTGATTCCTTGCTCTCCCAGCATGTTTTTCATTCTGGACGTTAAGGTAAAAACATCGTCTACTGAAGCAATCAGATATAAGATGCTCTCTTTACGGTTATTAAAGAACTGAAATTCGTGAGCCAATGCCTCTAATTGACAAACATTTGCCGCCTTCAATTGATGACACAGGGCAGCGTATGCTCGAGGAGCAGAGAATTGTGTATCTGTAAGGTGAAGAGTATCTCCACTACGACCTACAAATTCAAATTGTTGGGTCTTCAATCCCGGTCCATCTAAATTAGGTCTACGGACTACCCTATCCCCCAATTTATACCTTATCAGCGGTGCTTTATGTACATGAAGTCGAGTAAAAACTAACTCGCCCTCCTCTCCTTCGGCAACCCAACGCCCCTCATTATCTACAACTTCAATCAGAAACAGCCCAGGAACAATAGCTAGATAAGATTCTGGCTTCAACTGCATGGCAATGGCTTCAGCTTGAGTTGCAGAGAAGTAACTCAAAATCTCTAAATTCGGGTAAAACTCTTTTAGCTCCAGCTGCTTGCGATGTGGTAAAACTCCACTACAATAAAACGCCGCGCGGAAACTTTTCCTTGCTTCCTCACTTAAGCCTATGCCAAAATCACCCAGTAGGCCTATTGTTTGGGACATTCCCACAATCGCTTTCGGGCCCTTATAGGACATCATGTGCTGATATACCTCTTTCCTCACTGGTCCTGCCCCGATATAGTTAACATTGGGTATTTTCTGGAACACACCCCCAACCATGGTGCCGCTGCTCCACATCTGATAATCAGCGTAGGTGTTAATAGCCCACTTCGGGTCATTCCCGGTGAGGAAATTGGGTAAAACATATTGACCCATAAACTTTCCTGCAATCTTGTAGGTGTCGTCAAACTCTTGCAATGAGAAGACTGTTTCCACCGGCAAGTCTCCACTGGTGCCACCACTAGCAACTATTTCAAAACCACCATAGTTTAAAGGGACAACCATACCTGGCCTCTCCCCCATAAAAAAGTTCCTTATCGTCTCTTTATCAGTGATAGGCAATTGCTGCCACTCCTCAAAATTACGGGGAGCTTTACTCAACCCCGATTGCTCAATACGCTCTTTCCATAGAGGATTGAGCATTAAAGTGTTTGTCATTTGCTGCAAACGCCGCAACACCAAAGCATTTTGAATAGAGTGGTCAATTTCACTATAGGTCGTCTCACAAAGCCTTTCGCATTCTTTCATTTTTTCAAAGAATGGGGGCAGTTTAACCACTTCCTCAATTGAACTGGGCTCCAATTCCTCAGGTGTGATCAACAGTTCAACTAACTCTTCCATAGAGTCAATAGAGTCAATAGAGTCAATAGAGTTAGAATTTGAGATCAATTTGATTGGATTCATTACATTTATATCTGCTTTTGGACTTATGTATTGATACCAAATCCGCTTTAATAGCATCTTTATTCTCAAAAGACAAGAGTTAATCCCAAAGAGGATTTGATAAAAGATACCTAATAAGCCGGATTTGGTATGAGCCATTGATTCCTCTGCTTTGTTGAGTAATTTTGGGTTCTATGTTTCCAGTTTCACGAACTAACACATGGAACTCAACAGCATCGAGCTGATGATTCATCAAAAGACAAAGATTGGCTCACAATCTAGTCAATAAAATCAATCACATCCCTCAAGAAAATTAATTTTATTCACTCTGCATACACGGTGTAATTCTACATCAATACACCTTAATGCTTAAAGGCTTTTTACACAATATCCCTGATCAAAGGAACCTTGCCCACCTCAGTTCTATAAATCTCCTCAGAGGACTTGTTAACTAGTTTGATTTCAAATCTATACCCAGTCTTCTCAAGATAATCGAAATTAGCCTCCATTTTATTGAATATAGATAGAGCCTGCGTTAAAGATTCCATAAACAAATGCTTAATTCCTTCCTCCCGGAGCATTTCTTTCATTCTCGAAGTTAAGGTAACAACATCATCTACTGAAGCAATTAGATAGAGGATTTTATCTCTTCGGTTATTTAAGAACTGAATTTCGTGAGCCAACGCTTCCAAATCAAAAATATCTGCCGCTTTCAATTCATGGCACAAGCAAGCATAGACTTGGGTGGCGACGTAATGGGTTGCTGCAATGTGGATAATATCCCCACTACGACTCTAAAGCATAAAGCCCTTGAGACCAAATCTGAGGAAATTTGTCATTCCTAGCTGCTAAGAGAGCTGTAAAATTGGCCAATGTTCCCCCGGAAGTGGTTATCATGGCAAAACGCTCCGGCTCCCAACCAATGAAACGGTTGAACTCATCAGCCATAATACGCTCAGCCACATTCGGTAATTGTGCCGATTCATAAAACGACGAAGGCTGATTCGCAATCGAGCTGATCAAATCGATGACACCGGCCAAGGGAATTACACCAGAAAATTGCCGCCCCATATAACCAGGCGAATAAACCTGTATCCCAGTTTTAATGTATAAGTCAATAATTGCCCCTAGCTTTTCTTCATCTGTCTTCGCGGCAGGAGACTCTCGCTTGAGCGCGACGAGACGTGCGACATAAACGCCTGGGGAAACCCCAGACGACGCGCACTCGCCGAATGCCGCGCCTCCAACTATAGTTTTTACGCCGAATGTGGTAAGATGTGAGGCATGACACAACGCGCCTACCGATACCGTTTTTACCCAACTGCCGAACAAGAGAGCCTCTTGCGACGGACACTTGGTTGTGTGCGTTTGGTCTACAACAAAGCTCT
>JAAHGS010000242.1 GCA_010692645.1 Symploca sp. SIO2E9 | reverse complement strand
TTGGTAGTACCACTGGTGTTGAGACTTAACTATCTTGACTAGTAAGACGTGCAAATCAATAGCAGTGGGGAACTTGAGCTTGTCGTCAGGATTTGCCTGATTGTGAGCAAGCAAATTTTTGGTTAGCGCTAGCCCCCAGTTCCATGCATGTCGAGCTGTTCCTGCATGTTTAGCTAAAGCTATTTTCAGGTTTGGAGATCTGATTCTTAACTCGGTTTTGAATCCTAGTAACATTTGTTAGCTGATGTGAGTATTTGTTAGCAAACCATTCACTGTTGATTAACCCTTTATCCTTTAGCCTTTGCCTGTTGAAGGAGCTTAGCTTACAAATAAACTTTCAAACACGCTTTTAGAAATAAGTAGAGTAGTTGACTTATACTGACTTGCACCACCGATTTTATTGCTAGATAAGTGTGATCTGCAACACTATTTAAATGCACCACAGTTGAGCAGAATCATACTTTTGCAAGAGGTCTATTCAATTGTTTTAAAAACAGCAAATAAGTTCATTTATCCCAGCAATGTCAACTGACTGTTAGGGAGTTGCTGCTGAAAAGCTAGCTTAACTTAGAATTCAGATTGTTTCCAACCAATCAAAAATTAAATCCAACTCCTCTAGGGTTACCAATCCGTATTGCCACAAAATCATCGGCAATAAGTTGGGGTTTTGTTCTCGATGGCGTAGAGCAATCTCAATTGAAGCAGTGGGAATCGACAAATCCTGCTGTAAAAAATTAATTAGCCTGTTGTTAGACGTAGACTCCATCGACTTCTCTACTTTGTTTAGTGCCAAGCTGAGTTTGCGCGAAAAAGGGCGGTGCTAATGGCGCTTCACCGATTTGATTCACTCCAATAGGAGATCAACTGGTAATTTAATCAAAGCTAGATTATCAGCTGTATCTGCCAGTTAGTGTGTTTTTGGCTTGGAGGTTGTAAGTATTTCTCAAGTCAAATTCTTATGTTATACGCCTGATGTCGTTTTTTTGTAATAAAAATTCATAAAGTCTTGGCTAAGGCTTCGCTTCTTGAAGCAGTGAGGGGTGAGCTAAATTTTGGTTGGAATTTCAATATTCATGAACATTTGTGCATCTGAGCTTAAAGTTACCTCGGCATTAACTACACAGTAATAAGTAATAAGTAATAAGTGATAAGTAATAAGTGATAACAAAGATATTGTGAGTTCAGTAATAATTTGCTAAAACACTGGTTTATGATATGATTGCAATCCGTGGTAGTATCGCTATAAATAGCGATCGCCAAGGCGGTTAAGACATTAACAAAGTCTCAAACTCAGATAGAACTTGGCTTTTCCTCCTGCCTCCTGCTATAGATCGCATCTACCTAATGTGTATAGATTTGCTGTGGTCTAGATTCATTAATCTTAGCTTTTTGCAGCCCCTTGAAAATGCCAAATTTGTTTGATGCCTTTATATCTTACGGACGAGCTGATAGTAAAGCTTTTGCGACACATCTTCATCGTCGCTTGCTGGAAGCTGGTTTAAAAATCTGGTTTGACCAAAATGATATTCCTCTAGGTGTCGATTTTCAGAATCAAATTGATGACGGTATCGAAAAATCCCATAACTTCCTGTTTATTATTGCGCCACATTCGGTTAATTCTGCTTACTGTCTCAAAGAGATTGAGTTAGCGATTAGGCTCAAAAAAAGGATTATTCCTTTATTACATGTAGAAGCAATTAGTCAAGAAACCTGGCAGGGTAGGTTCCCTCAGGGTACGGAGGAAGATTGGCAAGAGTATAAAGCTAAGGGTAAACATACAGTTTTTCAGAATATGCACCCGACGATTAGCAAGATAAATTGGGTGTATTTTCGAGAGGGAATAGATAATTTTGAGCAGTCACTGTCTGACTTAATTGAGTTATTGGCTTGTCATCGCGATTACGTGGAACAGCATACTCAGTTGTTAGTTAAAGCTACAGAATGGGAGCGGAATAAAAAACAAACCAGTTATCTATTAATTGGGGAAGAAAGACAACAGGCTCAAACTTGGCTGAAGAAACACTTTAAAGACGAGCAAGCGCCTTGTGTTCCGACGGATTTGCATTGCGAGTACATTACTGAAAGTATCAAGAATGCCAATAACTTGATGACTGAGGTTTTAATCTCCTATGCCGATGAGGAGAGGGGGACAATGGAGAAGATTCGTAAGAGTTTGAGGCGAGAAAGTATTACAGTTTGGACGAATAGGACAGATATTCAAACTGGGGAAGACTTTGAAGAAGCGATTAAGCGAGGAATTGAACAAACTGATAATTTGGTTTATCTGCTTTCGCCGAATTCAGTAAAGTCGAGTTACACTCAGCAAGAATTAGCTTTAGCTATATTTCTCAACAAGCGAATTATTCCCGTGTTGGTGCGCGAAACTGACCCGAGTCTGATACCAAGTGCGCTGCGGGATTTGCAATATATTGACCTCACTGATAATGTGGAGGAAAATGATTACCTGCTCGATGAAAGTCAACTTTTGAGGATTATAAATCAGGAGCAGGTATATTACAACGAGCATAAAATACTTTTAACTAAAGCCTGGAAGTGGAAGCGGCAGAATGATAATCCTAGTATTCTGCTACGAGGATATAACTTGCGCAGTGCTGAAACTTGGTTGAAGGTGGCGAAGAAAAGAAGACAACATCCACCCACAAGTTTACAGGAAGAATTTATTACTCAAAGTCTACGGCAACCGCCCTTAGAGTCGCTGGATGTGTTTATTTCCTATTCCCGTGCTGATTCAGATTTGGCAAGAAAGCTTAATGAGGAACTACAACTTCAAGGTAAGACCACTTGGTTTGACCAAGAAAGTATTGCCTTGGGGAGTAGTGACTTTCAGCAGGAGATTTATCAAGGTATCAAAGTTTGTGATAATTTTCTGTTTATTATCTCACCTCGTTCTGTGAATTCCCCCTATTGTGCTGATGAGGTGGAGTATGCAGCTAGCTTGAATAAACGCTTTGTGACAGTGCTGCATCGGCAGGTAAACACGGCTGATTTACATCCGCAATTAGGGAAGGTGCAGTGGATTGATTTTAATCAGCATAACAGAGATTTTAATGCTAATTTTCATCGGTTAGTGAGAACCCTAGATACGGATAGAGGACACCTGCGCAGTCATAGTAAATGGTTACAGAGGGCATTGGAGTGGGAGCAAAAGGGTAAAAGTGCTGATTTACTATTGCGGGGCAGTGAGTTTTTAATTGCTCAAAACTGGTTAGAGGAAACTGAGCAAGAAAGGAAACAGCCTACGGCGAATCCTTTGCAGAAGGAGTTTATTGAGGCAAGTGAAAAGGCAATTGAAGCAGCTGAAGAAGAAGAAAAACGCCGACAAACTGAAATGTTGCGTTTACAGGAGGAAAAGACAAAGGAAGCAGAAGGGAGATTAGCAGAGCAGAAAAAAAGTGCCAAACGACAAAAGGTATTTCTGGCTGCTGTCAGTACAGCATTGGTAGCTGCTGTTGGCGTTAGCATATTTGCTTTCAGTCTGTGGAAACAAGCAAAAGAAGTAACTGAAGGTCAAATCAATGCTTTGAATCGATTTTCCTTGGTACTGGCTAAGTCCAATCAGCGACTTGATGCTGTAGTTGAAGCCATTAGAGCAGGAGGGTTACTGAAAAATTTGAAATTGAATACAAAAAAACCGGAACTTGAAGAGCCCATTTTGAGACCTTTGCAGGCGGAAGTTTATAGAGAAGGATTTAAAGAGCGCAATCGGTTAATTGGGCATCAATCTGATGTCAGAAGCGTCGCCTTTAGCCCCGACGGCAAGACCATTGCTTCTGCCAGTAGCGATAATACTATAAAACTGTGGAACCTCCAAGGAGAAGAGCTCAACACCCTCAGAGGGCATCAAGATTGGGTCATAAGCGTCGCCTTTAGCCCTGACGGCAAGACTATTGCTTCTGCCAGTGGGGATAATACTATAAAACTATGGAACCTCCAAGGAGAAGAGCTCAACACCCTCACTGGGCATCAATCTTCTGTCATAAGCGTCGCCTTTAGCCCTGACGGCAAGACTATTGCTTCTGCCAGTACCGATAAAACTATAAAACTGTGGAACCTCCAAGGAGAAGAGCTCAACACCCTCAAAGGGCATCAATCTTATGTCAGAAGCGTCGCCTTTAGCCCTGACGGCAAGACTATTGCTTCTGCCAGTACCGATAAAACTATAAAACTGTGGAACCTCCAAGGAAAAGAGCTCAACACCCTCACTGGGCATCAATCTTATGTCAGAAGCGTCGCCTTTAGCCCTGACGGCAAGACTATTGCTTCTGCCAGTGACGATAGTACTATAAAACTGTGGAACTTCCAAGGAAAAGAGCTCAACATACTCAGATGGCATCAATCTGCTGTCATAAGCCTCGCCTTTAGCCCTGACGGCAAGACTATTGCTTCTGCCAGTGACGATAGTACTATAAAACTGTGGAACTTCCAAGTAAAAGAGCTCAACACCCTCAGAGGGCATCAATCTGCTGTCATAAGCCTCGCCTTTAGCCCTGACGGCAAGACTATTGCTTCTGCCAGTGACGATAGTACTATAAAACTGTGGAACTTCCAAGGAAAAGATCTCAACACCCTCACTGGGCATCAAGATTGGGTCAGAAGCGTCGCCTTTAGCCCTGACGGCAAGACTATTGCTTCTGCCAGTGACGATAATACTATAAAACTGTGGAACTTCCAAGGAAAAGATCTCAACACCCTCAGAGGACATCAATCTGCTGTCATAAGCCTCGCCTTTAGCCCTGACGGCAAGACTATTGCTTCTGCCAGTGGGGATGGGGATAATACTATAAAACTGTGGAACCTCCAAGGAGAAGAGCTCAACACCCTCACTGGGCATCAATCTGATGTCAACAGCGTCGCCTTTAGCGGTGACGGCAAGACTATTGCTTCTGCCAGTACCGATAAAACTATAAAACTGTGGAACCGACAAGGAGAGTTGCTTAAAACCCTCACCGGGCATCAATCTGATGTCAACAGCGTCGCCTTTAGCCGAGACGGCAGGACTATTACTTCTGCCAGTAGCGATAAAACTATAAAACTGTGGAACCTCCAAGGAGAGTTGCTCAACACCCTCACTGGGCATCAAGATTCTGTCAACAGCGTCGCCTTTAGCCCCGACGGCAACACTATTGCTTCTGCAAGTTCTGATAATACCGTAATTCTTTGGAATTTAGCTGATTTCACTCTTGATGTACTCATGCAGGATGCTTGTGGTTGGATGGGAGATTATCTCAAGCACAACGCCCCAGAAAGCGATAAAAATCTCTGCGACGGTATTAATAAGTAATAAGTAATAAGTAATAAGTAATAAGTGAAGATAAGAACGTTTATTGGTTATTACTTGTTAATTGTTCATTTCATTCTCCGCGTCGACCTGTCTTCCCATCTCCCTCTCCTGGCAGGGGAGGGGTTAATCTCAGATTTTGCACCAATCTCTTTACCCGCCTGGGGTTCAAACCCCAGCCTCATAGCCTAAGTCCTCTCCAAGAGGACTAAATCTTTACTATACATAAGTTTCAGTCCATTTTAATGGACTTGTGCTGTTAGCCGGAAATTGATTTCCGGGCGGGAAAAGTATAGCGCTGCGCGCAGGGAACAGGGAACAGGGAACAGGGAACAGGGAATGGAAAAGCTTATCAAACAAAAGTTTTAGCAATTGTTCTTTACCTGAATTTGTAAACATACCAGCGCGCACTGCTATAGCTTACTGATAACAGTCTAGGCACTATATTATCTTGCTCCTACAAAGCATTGATTAAGAAATGTTACAATTAAAACTTTTGTCATAAAAAACTTGTGTCAATAAATTTAATGTAGTAGGATAATATTGTTGCCATAGCAACCCAGAAAAAAAGCCAGCCTGCGAGGTTTCAAGTACGTCAGGCTGGCTCTGGATCCCCTTTACCAAAAGGATACAAACCTATTATGACGTACCGAGACAGACTGAGGCCTTGGGCGATAGCACGTCTATTGCACAACAATCTGCAATGGTCAATTATTGATCGCTTCCGCACTAAATCAGACGCCGAGGGACACCTTGACTGGTGGCGTAAGAATGTACCCGATGCCAAGTTTGAAGTGATTTGGGATTTACCGAAAGATAAGTAATAAGTAATAAGTAATAAGTAATAAGTAATAAGTGAAGATAAGAACGTTTATTGCTTATTGCTTGTTTATTGTTTATTCTATTCTCTTCTTCCTCCTTTCTCCGCGTCACCGCGTCACCGCGTCACCGCGTCTCCATCTCCCCCTCTCCTATGACTACTCTATTTAATCGCCTCCAACCCTCTAAAAACTTCCACATTAGTATCAGTGAAATTGACCAATTTCTCAACATTCCCGAGCAGGAAATTGTGCGCGTCGAATGCTGGAAATATATAGTATTTGTCCACCGTCGCGATGTAGGCGGACAATTCATCAGTTATCGAAAACTAAGACAGTGGCTAATTGCTACTGCCCATCAAATTCAGAAATGCTCAAGTTTGCTGGAATTACTCAACTGCTTAACCCAAATCAGCGAAGACTTCCAAAAGCACGAAAAGCAATACAGCAGTAAACATCACCAATTTCTAAGCCAAATCTGGTTCCGACATTGGGAAACCATAGCAAGGCAGGAAGCAGAAAGTTCATAAAAATCGTCTCCCCATCTACTAAGTAAGAAGTAAGAAGTAATAAGTAATAAGTAATAAGTGAAGATCAGAAGGTTTATTGGTTATTACTTGTTAATTGTTCATTTCATTCTCCGCGTCACCGCGTCTCCCCATCTCCGTGTCTCCCCCTCTCCGCGTCACCGCGTCTCCCCCTCTCCGTGTCTCCGCGTCTCCGCTACTGCCGAGTATAGCGATGCTTAACTCCAATGGGAAAATATTCTGGATCACCCATAGGAGTTAATTCTATTTGAGGTTGTTGGTATTCAGCTGGGACATAATTGGCAAACTCACTATTGAGTCGTAACAGTTGAGCCAGAATCGAGCTAGTAATGGCTTCCTGTTTCTGCTCACTTGCTTCCACCCCAGGCGCTAACTCAACGGCAATAAACAAAAAGCGATTCTTGTCAGCATCTTCTTTAACCTGAAGAACAAACTTACCTGTCACCCAATCTCTAATTACTGGCTGCTCTAGCCCTACTGTCACATTTTCAGGATAGATATTGGCACCGAAGTAAGAAACAGTAAAGTGAGAACGTCCGAAAATATAGGCAAAAGGTAGAGGATAAATACCTCTATCACCGAATTTCTGTAACTCCGCAACAGGATCAAAGTCTGCTTGCTTCAGGAATTGGAGCATTTGCTCATAGGGAATTAACCCGCCATTATCTGAGATGTGATACCTTATCAGCGGAATACCGTTATCTCCAGAAAATAGTAAAGTTCCCTCTTCAATCTCGAATAAACGACTCAAGGGGTCATATTGTACCAAAGTTGGTAGGCGTGATTCTCCAAACAGATTGCGGGCAATATCTGGATTTTGGGCAATAAAGCGACGGATGCAGATACTAAGGGGCGTTTCATTACCCAAAACCCCAGCATCAGCAGTACCGTAAAGTGAGGCAGAGTCGTAACAGGGATTTTGAGAGCCGACGCGATTGCCTACAAGAGTACGCCACTCTTCACTAAATACTTCCCCAGCCGTAACCAGTTTAATTCCATACTCGGACCAATCCAGATTGCGATCGATACCAGTATCAATTACATCCTTGAGAAAGGGCGGATAACCCAGTAATACCACTTGCTCAAAAGCAGAACCAAGTTCTTGTACAACTCGCAGGATTTCTTCTTTATTATTGCCTGGAGTAATTATAGTAATCGGATAACCCTTACTAGCGAGATAACGGCAACAGTTAGCGGTATAAACTCCTCCTACCCAAGTTCCTAAAGTAAAACAGACAACAGCGAGTGTAGATTTGCTGTCAGCGTAGAAACTGTCGTGAAAGATTTGCTCAAAGCGGGTAGCAATCTGGAGCTCATCAGCTAAAAAGCGCGGCCAAAATGTCGGCTTGCCTGTGGAACCAGAGGAAACGGCAATCATGTCACACTTTTCTAGCTTTCCATCGCGACACAAAGAAGCTAGGGGATGAAGCCGTAAATAATTGCTTTTGGTAGTCAGGGGCAGTTTTTGGAAATCGGAGAAACTCTGAATCGATGCTGGCGCGATGCTATGTTCCCTCAAAAAAGTTTGGTAGGCTGGGACTGTAGTGGCAACTGAGTGAAATAAATTCAGAGCTGCCTCTTCTGGGGAGACTTGCTGATGTCTTTGCAATCGCGCCTCCAAGGGCGTATTCAAAAAGTCTTGAAATGCTGCTGTTGCCCGCTGACGTTGTTCTTCCTGCATTTTTAGATAGAGGGGGAGGGGGATGGGGAGACGCGGGGATGGGGAGACGCGGAGACGCGGAGATGGGGAGATGGGGAGAGGGGGAGATGGGGAGACGCGGAGACGCGGAGACGCGGAGATGGGGAGACGCGGAGACGCGGAGATGGGGAGACGCGGAGAGGGGGAGACGCGGAGATGGGGAA
>JAAHGS010000241.1 GCA_010692645.1 Symploca sp. SIO2E9 | reverse complement strand
GCTTCAACCGTACATATCTCGACACTTTCTTCAAACTATGCCCCCGACATCGATACGTCCACAGACATTCGACTCCACTAAGAGTCCCGATTCCGCAAGCCCTGCGGTACGGTTATGTATCGAAAAATCTATTCACTTTGCGTCTTTCAGGGGTGGCCAATGCAATTGCCCTGTCAGCTTATCCCAGTCTGCCAACTTTTCTGCGCCGTCGCCAAAAATTACGAACTTCGATCTGTTAGGCTGTCTGTCCCCGTTGTCTGGGTGGGTCAACGACCAAAAGTATCTTACCACTCTCGTTAATTGGAGGCGGCATTCGGCGAGTGCGCGTCGCGCTCAAGCGATAGTCTCCTGCCGCGAAGACAGATGATCCCCGTGTCTTTAGACCTGGTAACGCCTTAATACTTGAACTCAATTGCTCTCTCCAAAGCGGTATCCTTTACCATATACCGTATGAATGAGAGCTATTTCCCCCTTGATTTCAATTTTACGGCGCAACAGGCGAATCAAAGCAGCTAAAACATTACTGCTAGGAGGTTTATTCTCTGTCCATAGATGTTGATGAATTTGCTCATGGGTCAATAACTGACCAGCGTGGTTCATTAAATATGCTAGCAGCTTACTTTCTTTTTCTGAAAGCTCAATCAAGCGCCCATGGCGATAGGCTAACTGATTATCCAAGTCAAGTTCGAGTGTACCAAATTTCAAGCGCTGGCTGTTAGTGGTATCTGTAGCACCTGAACGTCTTAGCAGGGCGCGAACTCTTGCTAGCAACTCCCGCAGTTCAAAAGGCTTAACCAAATAGTCGTCGGCACCAGCATCTAATCCTATTACTCGGTCATCGAGGGTGTCTTTGGCAGTGAGGAAAAGAACTGGTGTGTTTTGCCCTTGCGATCGCAACTGCTGACAAATTTCTAGCCCTGACATTTGCGGTAGCATCCAATCTAAAATTAGCAAGTCATAAATGCCTTGGGATGCCAACTTGCTTCCCTCAACCCCATCATAGGCGACATCGACAGCGTAGCCCTCACGGCTTAGTACTCTGCCTAGTGGGTCAGTTAGCTCAACTTCGTCATCTACCAACAGGATTCGCATTATCCGCTATCAGCTTACAGGTATTAGCTTATCCGCTAACAAGCTCAACGTCATACCCGTCAGCATATTATCTTTGACAGGAAGTTGCGCTCTTGTGAGCAGGGCTTTTGACTGGAAGTGATAGTAGCCTTTAGAATGGGGCTTTCTCCTGTATTAGATCTAGTCTAGAAACTTGTTAAGCTACTGTTTTCTCTTGTAAAAAGGAAAAAGAGCCACTCGTGTGACTCTCTCGATTATCAGGGTGCATCTACTTATCATAAAAGTAGCATATAGGGGGTGATGGTGTCACCCCCTATTTCGTAAAAATTCCTCATCCAAGCTTACAACTAGGTAACGGGGGATTGAGAGGAGCTTTGTAAGTACCTGTGAATGGGGGCTTCACGCCATAATGGCGGCAGTCATGTCCTAGTAGGATGAGCTTAATCAGAATCCCTGCGTCCACATCCACGTTCTGGACTATGCTCGTCCTTCTGTTCACAATTTTTACTGCCACCTTGATGATTGAGCTGTATAGTTAGTAACTTTTGTTTAATATCATCAGGCTGATAGAGTTTTTTAGAGTGATTTTCAAGCTTGGGAAAATTAGTTACTAAATTACTAACTAAAAGACTGACCAATACAAGAGAACTGTGCAGGTACATTGTGGATATCCTTATCAGAATTGTTAATCCACGACTTACGCATGATTGCTATAGTTATATGAATTCGATCTAGTAATTTGGATAACGTTTTTATGAGATATTCACCTTTGATAGAAAATCAGGTGATCTGGTTGTTATCCTTAACTTTGAACTCAAAATTTGGTTGTATAACCAAGGTCTAAACTCTAGAGTGAGTGTTTAAGTAAATCTATTGCGTAAGTCATGTATACTGCACATGGTCATAACCTGAGCTAATTAAAGACCTCTCCCTAGCCACCATAAAGTTAAAGCCACAGCCTCCTGGAGAAACACTCCTTTAAAAAGGTTGTGAGGAGGGGATCTAACCAGGTAGGGAAGAGATAGAAAGCACAATTTATGCCCCTGGCAAGTATAGTAAGTAATTCAGGCTTACCAAGACGTATCAGGATAAAAAATAAATAACTTAAAAAAGTGATTATTGGGAACAGTTTATTAACTGTTAACTTTTGAAATAGAGTATTAGTATCTCGGTTTTAGGTTTCCCTGATACCAAGTTCTGACTAGGGTAAACCAATGCAACTGAGAAGTGCTATATTTAAGCCAAAAAAGAAAAGAGAGAAAAAAAGGAGATATAGGCTTTGGTTGTGTCTAGCCTCCCTATTTTTCCTCTCTTCACCATTCCACAAGATTTTCAATACTTGTGGACAAAGCATATAACTATTGTTGAGGTGAGATGCTTGCCTCAAACTTGGTAGATGTATTTATAGCAAAATATTGGGAACAGATAAAAACCTGGCTTTTATAGCCAGGTTTTTGCCTTTAATTTGTAAATTCAACCAAAATGGAATAATATTCAAGGAATCCTCACTACACCTTTGTTTATCTTCCACTACCGCGGCCATCATCATCAGTGTCAAACAATTGAACAGCTCCAAAGCTGAGTGGAGTACTTGCTAAGCAAACAAAGCTTTTTTCCCAAGATGTAGAAAGGGATGCTTGTAGAAGCGTAGTCATGTGTTGGCTCATTATCAGATCTTCCTGTCAGAGTTTGTATTCAATTATGCAGACAGGGAGAGGAGCAATCCGGAAAAAATCAAATAATAGTTCTAAATGTTACAAAAATTCTTATTGTCCCCATTCAAAAAAAAATGGCATGATTTCTCAATTGCTCCCCTTAGTCAATAATGAAAAATCGACTAAAAGTGAACTGGTGCTGTTTTGCTGAAGGTCTCGCTCCTGACAAACCATAACAAATTAACTTAGTTTTATTCTGACACAACTTGGAAGGTTAAGCTATCTGACGAACTAAAAATAGAGTCAAGTTATCGTGATTCATGATAATTTGACTATTTAAATAATAAATTGCACTTATCCCTCTAAACCAACCTGAGTTGGAGATATAGCAAAAGTTCCTCGTTGTTAATCACTTTCTAGCAAAGTCAATAGCTGAGCTTCACTTAATTGAGTAATGCCTAAAGCTTGAGCCTTTTCGAGTTTAGAACCAGCAGCTTCCCCAACAACCAAGTAGTTTGTTTTGGTACTGATAGAACCAGTAACTTTACCACCAGCTTTTTGAATCAAATCTTTTGCCTGCTCTCGCTTGAGTGTGGGTAAGGTGCCGGTAATGACAAAACTTTTACCACGAACAGGTTGATTCTTGAGTGTGGCTTTGGCTTCTATCTTAGTTGCTAGCTGTAGCTCAGCATTGCCTAGTCTCTCAATTAACTTCTGATTGCTAGGAACCTGAAACCACGAATAGACAGAATGAGCAATTTCTGGACCAATACTGTAGACGCTTTCAATATTTGCTAGGGATGCCCCAATTAACTGCTCAACTGTAGGAAATTGTTCAGCGAGAGTTTTAGCATTAACACTGCCAACGTGACGAATACCTAAACCGTAGAGTACTCTTGACCAAGGCTGGTTTTTAGATTGGCTGATAGCACTGGTCAATTTCTCTGCTGACTTGTTGCCCATCCGCTCTAAAGAAGCCAACTGCTCAACAGTTAAATCGTAAAGATCCCCAACCGAAACAACTAAACTCTTATCTACTAATTGTTCCACAATCTTTTCACCCAGGCCATTAATATCGAGGGCATCGCGGCTTGCCCAGTGGGTAAGACTCCCTTTGACGATAGCAGGACAAGAGGCATTAATGCAGCGAGTAACTGCCTCTGAGTGGGGGCGCACTACTGGTTGTCCACATACAGGGCAATGACTGGGCATTTGGAAGGATTCGACACCATCTGGGCGTAATTCCGGCAGTACCCGCACCACTTCTGGGATAATCTCACCAGCTTTGCGAACTATTACCGTGTCACCAACTCGCACATCTAACTGGGCGATAAAATCGCTATTGTGTAGGGTGGCACGCTGTACAGTCGTTCCCGATAATTGCACTGGCTGTAGCTGTGCCATGGGTGTTAAAGCTCCCGTGCGCCCAACGTTAATAGTTATTTCCTCAACGCGAGTCGGCGCTTCTTGAGCAGGATATTTAAGGGCGATTGCCCAACGAGGGAACTTTTGTGTAAAGCCCAGTTGTTCCTGAAGTACAAATGAGTTGAGTTTTACCACAATCCCATCGGTTAGATAGGGCAAATTTCGCCGCTCTCTATCCCAGTCTTGGTAATAATCCCTGACATCTTGCCAACTGCTGCAGAAGCGGCGATGGGGATTGACTCGAAAACCAAGTTTTTGTAGAAACTCCAGTGCTTCCCGTTGAGATTTGGGATTAGTATGGTCTAAGTCCTGATTTCCCAGATGTAGGGTATAGGCAAAAAAATCCAGCCGCCGTTTGGCTACAATACGAGGGTCTAATTGCCGCAAGGTTCCAGCTGCAGCATTACGAGGATTGGCAAATAGCTGTTCCCCCGCTTGAGAACGTTCCTGATTAATTTGTTCAAATATATCCAGCGGCAAAAATGCCTCCCCGCGCACTTCCACCAATGCAGGTCCTTCTGGGAAATTGAGTTGCAAGGGAATGGAGCGAATCGTGCGCACATTCTGAGTAATATCTTCGCCTGTGACACCATCACCCCGTGTCACTCCCCGCACCAAAATGCCATGTTCATAAGTCAGTGCTAAAGCTGAACCATCAATCTTTAGTTCACAGAGATATTCGGCGTCTACTGCTGAGTTTGGAGAGAGATGACGTTGCCAGCGCTGCTGCCACTGGCTAAACTCCTCAAGGTTAAAAGCATTCTCCAGACTGTATAGAGGAATATTGTGATCTACCGAGGAGAACTTAGAAGCTGCTTTCTCTCCCACGCGCTGGGTTGGACTCTCAGGGGTAACTAATTCAGGATAGTTTACTTCTAACTCTTGCAATTCCCGATAAAGTTGGTCATAGACAGCATCCTCCATCAAAGGGGCATCGAGGGAGTAGTAGGCATAGCTAGCTTTTTGCAGCAGTTGCCGCAATTCTTGAACTCGCTGTTTAATTTCAGGTGTTGCTTGTCCCACTAGGTCTTTGCGTCTTCTAAGAGCGTACGCTACTTACTACATTGTTACCCAAACTTGAGCAAAGCCCCTTCCTTGAAATTGAGCCAGCAGCGGCTGCTGAATTTGTCCGGCTATATTTGGGTGAATTTCTTTGATTGACTTCTCCCAAATCAACTCAACGGTTAGAACAAGTTCCCCCGTACACCGCCTTTTCTTCCGAGTTCAAACCCAAAGGGAACTAAAGTTCCTACTACGAACCAATTGCGGTAATCCGCACCTAAAGTGATTTATATAAGCTGTTGTGCATTAAAAATGCACAGCAGCAAGGCAGGAGGCAGAAGGCACAAGAGTTTGGCCCATTAACTAATATCAGATAAATATATGATTTAAATGCGTAACAGCTTACAACCTTAAAAATCAAATAAAATTAAATTTAGGGTTGGCTACAGCAAGAGGCACATTGCCGGATTGATTGAGTATTAGCCCTTGGTTGACATAGCAAAAAAGACTCTTAAAGCATGGTTAATAAGGTACAAAAAACTGAGCAAGAATGGAAAAGCATGCTTAACGAGCAGCAATTCCAAGTAACCAGAAAAAAAGGAACAGAAAGGGCATTTACAGGAGAATATTGGGACAATAAAGAAAAAGGAATCTATAAATGTATCTGCTGTGGCACAGAACTTTTTAGTTCCGAAACTAAGTATGATTCTGGCACAGGTTGGCCTAGTTTCTGGGCACCGATTAATGAAGATCATGTTAAGGAAGAAAGTGATAACAGCTTCTTCATGCGGAGAACCGAAGTACTTTGTGCTGTCTGTGATGCCCATCTTGGTCACGTCTTTAGTGATGGTCCTCAACCAACAGGTAAGCGTTACTGTATGAATTCTGCGTCGCTGAAATTTGAAAAGAAGGACCTGCAGAGTTAGTTCATTTCTAGGGTTCAAGGATAAGGTATTAGGTGTTAGGTTTTATAAAAAAACCTAATAATCCAAAACCTAATACCTTTAATAAAAAACCTCTTAACGAGAAGTAGCCAACAATAAATACCCATAACATAAAATCATAATATTCAAGCAATAACTGAGTATCCAGTTAAATTTATTACTTATTACTTATTACTTATTACTTATTACTTATTACTTATTATAGGAACTGGAGAGGACGTTGAGCTAATTTTGCCTATTGCCAGTTAGCCGCATCACGCCAGGTAGCCACGAAGCCATCACCCAGTTTGGCAACCCGGAACTCGGAAGAATGACCTAGGAGTTGGTTTCTGTCAGTATTCTCGCCAACCAGCGATGTTCCGATCAACGGTTTACCTGTTTCCACCACCAGGCAGAATTGCTCAAATAATTCAGTTGGAAGCAATTGACCAACAGAGCAACCAATTTGTTCTTCTTTAGTTAGGCTATTACTGAAGCAAGCCGCTGGGTTTAAATATTCTACTGTAAAATCGACAATCTGATTACTCTTGTCCCGCACTGCTGAATAAATGCCCAAGCAATCGAGCATATTCTCAACTGAGGTGCGGAACATTTCCTCACTCTGCTGGAGTTCTAGTTCCCGTTGCTTTTGTTCAGTAACTTCGCGCTGCACTGCTACGAAGTGGGTGTAACGACCCTGTTGATTAGCAAATGGCACAATATTAAGGGAAACCCAGAATTCTGAGCCATCTTGGCGATAGTTAATTAACTCCGCCTTGACTGGTTGCCACTTAGACAAGGCTTGCTTTATTCTTCGTATTTGGGTACGGTTTGTCTTCTCTCCTTGCAGGATGCGTGGAGTTTTGCCAATAATCTCCTCTGACTGATAGCCTGTCATCTTGGTGAAACCAGAGTTGACATAGACAATTTGGGGCCCTAGCGGTTCTAGTAACTCAGCTTCAGTAATAACAATAGCGTCGTTGGCATGGAAAACAGCTAACTGTAACAAGCGCAGTTTCTCCTCTGCTTCTTGGCGTTTGCTGATATCACGCACAAAGCTCTGAATGGCTAGGCGCCCCTCATACTCAATCACCCGACTACTGATTTCCACTGGCATTTCAGTGCCATTTTTGCGTCGATACCTGGACTCATAAACAATACTGCCCTTTGCCTCCAACTTTTTGATAATTTCTGAGTTGCTCTTGGCTGCAGCTTCTGTTTCTATATCTATAGCTGACAAACTGAGTAATTCCCCATGGGTGTAACCCAGTCGCCTTGCTGCATTCCAGTTGGCATTTAAGAACTGCTGGGTTTCAGCGTCGATAATAAAAACTGAGTCATGGGCTGACTCAAATAAATTACGATACTTGGCTTCTGACTCTCGCAGCGCAGTTTGTACCTGGTGACGTTCAGTTATATCTCTGGCAATGCAGATAATTGCTTCCACACCATTGTTGATATCAAGTATCGGACTCAGAGTATATTCATATTGATAGCTACCTTGATCGCTGGTGTGGTTAATTTCAAGGGTTGAATTTCGCCTGTTCATAAACACCCGCTCTCGCTTAGTATCAAGAGGTTTCATTAGTGCTGGAGGCAAACCTAACTCCTGCCAGGTTTTACCCAACATGTGATGTTGTTCTGATTGAAATAATAAGGCGATCGCATAGTTAACATAAGTGAAGCGCCCCAAGCGATCAAGTACGCAAATTGGATCGGGATAAGCTGAGAGTACTTGGTCAAATACCTTCGATTGTTGTCCAATCATGGCAGCTAGTACTGACTGGCGTGTTTCTTCAATTTCATGCCCGGCGCTAGAGTTTCCTAATTCTGACTCGCTTACTGCCAGAGGCTGCGCCTGTTGGGCAACAAAACTAATCGTCGGAGTGTTTAGAATTTGCTCAGACAAGCTAAAATTGGTGCTAGTTAAAGCTTGGTTAGAAGCAGACTCTGGCGAACTCAACTGTGCTGTTTGAGCAAGTCCAGTGGGATTTTGAGCCAGTTCGTCTAATTTATGGTCTATTTGCTCAATTTTTTGGCTTAGTATTTCAAATTCTGCTAGCAGTGGTTCACCTTCGTCAGATCCCAACCCTAGCCTCAATAGTTCAATAACTACTGCTGTTCGGTCCCTATCAGTGGCCAATGCCCGAGATTCAATTTGCTCAATCAAATCTTCGGGTAGTCGAAAAGTCAGTTTTTTGCGCTTCATTATTGAACGAGTTTCTACTTTTGAGCGGATGTTTTGAAAAACCAGATTTCCCTTTTCCCTCGAAAAACTCCACTATTTAGTGAGTCTTCTGTCAGTTAAGGCTACACTCTCCAGTATTTTGAAAACGCAAGATTTGACTCTGCTCAGGGAAAGTGCCGCATCAATGTTCATCACATAATTCCTAATCTCCTACTTTATAGCTCAAATTGGATCAGATAACAAGTTAATGCTGAGATAAAGCTTATATAAGTTAACTTATCATCAAAAAAAACAGAAAATAACCACGAGTGAGAGTTAGCCAGCTGTTTTAACGGCTGGCAGTGGAACGAGACGGGATTTATCCCGACAGTTTTTCATTTTTTGGTTGTATAATCGACTCATCGATTCAAGCGCC
>JAAHGS010000240.1 GCA_010692645.1 Symploca sp. SIO2E9 | reverse complement strand
CCCCTCTCCCCCTCTCCCCGTCTCCCCCTCCCCCCCTCTCCCCGTCTCCCCATTCTTCCTTAGCCACTCGCAAGTCTTGATTATACTCTCGGGCTAATCGCATTCTCTCTACTTGTTCCTGCTCAGCCTCCATCAGTTTGCCAAACTCAATCAGCCGAGAAATACTAAAATTTGGATTGTCAAATTTCGGTGCTTCTTCTATACTATTAACTACCCTGGTCGAAACTTTATCCAAACCTACATCATCAATGAACTTAAGAATTTGTTCATCGTAAATACGCGATCGCAAAGCACTAAAAAAGTCAATGGCTTGATGGGGAAAAGTCTCAACTAACTTTTCAATTCCCTCAGCAGATAACCCATCTTCAGCAAAGATACCACTGACAACACCAATCCGGTCTTTTGTGTCAGGTTCCCAGTAGAATTTTTCCATACGACCATCTCTAATTAATGGCTCATAGAGGGTGGAAAAATCATTACCAGTAACAATAATCGGTATACGGCGTAGGGGGTTAGAGTCGTAACTGCCTGGGAGTTGCACATTGGTGGGGTTATCGGCGATATTCATTAATGTGCCATGCACTAGCTGAGTATTCACCGTATATTGGGTGTTGCGATCAAACCTGCCTGCCCCAGCATCCAAGTCATTGATCATCAGCACGCACATACAACCTTTTACTTTACTCATTTCTGAGGCTTCTCGATAGCGTAGGCGGATTAGGCGTGCAGGATCCCCAGCATCTGGACTTTCTAATTCACCAGCAGACATATGCACAGCCTCAACACCCATACGCTCAAACACTAACTCGCACTGGAATGATTTTCCCTCTCCTTTGCGCCCATGAATACCGAGAATTAGGGGTACGCGAACATCTGGAAGATTGAGGAAGTTTTTGGTGATGTGAACCGAGAGTTTGTTGAGGAAGCGAGGAGAGATATAGTAGCTCATCGGTAAGGATGTTGAGTGCAATGCCAACCTTTAATTATAGCTTTAAAAGTAGTCGCGTTGAAAAAATAACAATATGTAAAGGAAGTTATAAAAGTAATGCAACTCAAAACCCAAACTGTGTTAGGGTAGCCCTGCGAAGCATGGTTCGGGGGTGAACGAAAAAAAGAGTGGGGCAAGGAGTAAGCAGACGCCCAGACGCGGAGAATTCAAATCCCACGCAAAATTTCGTTCACCCATGGTTCGGTAATTCCCCCTATATGTCCTTGACGCATATCTATGGGGCTATTCCCCCAGAATTAGCGGGGGAATGTGTCAATAACAGTTACTCAATGGCAAGGAGTGTTTATGCTTGGTTGGGGTAGATTGACATTTTTGTCGCCGAATGGAACACAGATAGCCTTAGCTCTCAAGTACGAAATTCATGCAACTGGATTTACCTTTACCCAACTCAATAACTCAACTCAACGCGATAGCTCTAAATCCCTGGCAGAGGCTCTGAGTCTTTTACCCACAACTAATAGCGATACGATGTATTATCAGGCAAGCGCTGTAATTTCAACCTTGCCAGCATCCCCTGACGATGCCTTTTATGGATCAACTGCAACCGAGCTAGAAGCAACGGCACCAGAAGCAACCTTTAAATTTGCTGAAAATCAGCTGGAACTAGAGATTAAGACACCAGAATCTCTAAAAGAAAAGCCCTTTGCTGCTAGTCCTCATCAAAAAACCTTTTTTAAAAACCTTAATCTAACCTTCACTCAAACTCTAAACAGCCCGAAAATTTCGGTAGTGGGAACTGTTGTGGTAGTTGTGCTAGGTGAAAGTATTGAACTAACGGCGTCATTGAATAGCGAAGACCAACTTATTTTTACCAAAACTGACCCTAATAGCACCTTAACAGTGCCGATTCAGGGTTGGGGAGAAATGGATATTACCTCACTTATAGTTAAGTCTTTCGTACCTAATATCGCAGGTTTGCAAACTCGCTACACTTTTGATGAAGGCAGAGGCGATCGCATTTATGATTGTGCAGCCAGTAATGAGCCAATTGATTTAACTGTGAAAACGGCTATGCCTGAGACGGTGGAGTGGGAGAAAGTCGGTAACCTGACGTTGAGACAAGTATTAGAAGCATCAGAAGAAGATAAAGAAGAACCAAAAGTCTTACAAGCCCCACTCCTATCCAGTGATGATGATACTCAATCTAGCAATATAAGTTCGGCATCACGACTGATTGAAGCTTGTACAGAGACGGAAGAAATAACTATTGTTGCCTGGCTCAAACCAGAAAACGCTTCTCAGGGAGGACCTGCACGTATTTTTGCCCTGTCTCGCAATACTGGCGATCGCCATTTTATGTTGGGACATGGTAGGTATAGTAGTACAGGCGGTGATAGTACCCAATATCGAGTTCGGTACAAAACCACTGAACATAGGGATGGCGAGTTAGAATTCCATTCTGATTTGGGAACAGCAACCACAGATTTGACCTATGTGGTGTTTACCCGCAGCAAGGATGACGGCTCGGAGCAGGAGAATGCTCAAATTTACATCAACGGCATACTGAATTTTGAGGATCAAGTTGAGGGGAGTCTCACTGATAGCAGGGGCAGACCAATATGGAAGGATGAGTCTAAGTATAAGTTGGTGATGGGAAATGTGGCTTCTTTTGAGCAAGAAGAGGATGAAGTCGAAGATAATCGGGCTTGGGTAGGTGAACTACACCGCATAGAACTCTATAACCGCGCTTTATCTGCTGAAGAAGTTTATCAGCAATATTATCCCACCCTTGAGGCTATAGGTCAGTTTCGCTTACAGGATGGACCGACTCCCTTGGATACACCCCTGCCGGCGACGCTTACTTTAGAGCAAGGTGGTGACAATACTCTGGAGCTGACGGTGCAAGAAGAGGCTCAACGAACTGTGACGCCTCAGTTTTATTTCACCTCCATTAATGGGGTATGGCGGCAAATACTAACTGATGATCCTGATACAGAGGCAGGATTTATTCTCGATTCTGGTAAGATTAACAGTGTATTGTGGGGAAATGCTGTTGAATTTGACCTAGAAGGTGAATCAACAGGGCAGAGTGGGAAGTTTAGGCTGCTTGCGCCCAGGGTATTTGATGAGATTAGAACTCTAGACGCGACTAATCTCTTTGATTCTGAATTAGATATAAAGCTAGAAGGACTCAATACATTAACGTTTTTGAGTATTATCGTCGAATCCCTTAACCCATCTGAGGCGACAGTACCTTGGCAGATACAATCGATTACGGAAATGAAAGAGGTTTTGCTGCCGCGTCTAAGGGATGGTAGGTTATTCGATTGGGCAGTAGATTTTAAGCTCCTTAATCCTGCACTAGGTATTGAAAACGATAAGCTTGTACTCAAAGGAACCTGGTTAGATCAACCCCTTTCACTCTATGGTTGGCGGCGTCAAGGTCAATTCGTGATGCAGGGGGAAACTTCCTTTAGTATGCCCTTTGAAATTACCCTTGGACCAATCTTTGAACCAGGTACCTCTGACAAGATTGTAGAGCAAGTGGCAATTTCCTCAGTTATGAATACCACCTTGACTCTGGAATTGACTAAGCTGGGCTTTCTAGCGCGAGTCTCTGGAAGCTTTGAGTGGGAAGATGAAGCAGAAATAATGCATAGCTTCACAGTACCAACCTTTATTCTCTCGCGCCCTCCCCTAACCCCCAATCAAATTCTGGAAGCAGTTTTGGAGAGGCTCAGAGTACAGGCGGATGTTATCTTTGCCAACCAATACCGCCACGCAACAGATTACTACTTTGCTCTGGTAGATAATAAGCCGCTAATCTACTTGGGCAAGAGCAACTCTGGGGATATTCAAGCCCAAACCACAACTTTACCGCAACTGTTTTCTACTGCCGCTGAGGCTAATAACATTTCTAGTACTGCAGGAATTTTTGTCCTTACAGAAAATGCAGATCAAAGTTGCACTCTGACGATTACGCCCCAGGGTATCACTCAAACTGATTTAGATACCCTCAAGACAGATTACGCTGACTTTATCGGCAAACTCGATAGTAACCAGAATTTGATTAAAGGTGTCCTCACTCTGGTGAAAACTCGCATTGCCCAACGGATACCGTTACTCGTTAATCAGATTCTTTATTACTACTACGGTTTAGAGCAAGCCAATCGCGCCGTGGATTTGCAAGCCGGAATGCGGCTAAGAGTCGATTATCAAAATTATCAATTTGTTCACCCAGCCCAATCCACTGCTAATTCTGGATTTGTCGGTAGTGGTACTTCCTACTATGACCTTAACTATGTAGATGGGAATGGTTCTATAACTGACCTAATTATCAATTTCGATGCCTTTTTGTCACAGATTCAGCCCTATGTAACTACAGATATTGCTACGGTAGGCGCTGGTAGTAGTCTCGATACCTTCCGAGTTGGGTATCAAAAACCCTATTTCCGATTGGTTTACCCCTCGCAAGCAGAAACTTCAGCAGGCTCTTTGGAACCAGGAAAGGCAGCAACAGTTATCGGTGCCGCAAGTTTAACCGCACTGGATACTAAGACAGATGTGGTGAGTTTTTATTTCCGAGGGCGGGCAACGGTAATTCCAGAAATTGCAGTGGTGCTACAGGGACAACCGCTATTTGTGCCAGTGGGAACGACATTGCGACAACTACTGGCGCAAACTGTTAGTCTGCCCTCAGTCTTACCAGGACAATTTTTACTGGAATCAACAGGGAAACCGCGATTGAGTCGTCTGGTGCATGAGGGGGTATCTAATCAGCCTAGTTACCGATTTATCAACCTGGAGGAGAATATCCCAGTATTTGATTTGCCTTTAGTAAAAGGCGATCGCATTATCCTCTAGGAGGTGGAGAGATGACAAGCTTTACTCGCTCTCAAACAGTACAGGAACTCTATTTTTTATCTGAGGCAGTGGTGGAGGCAGTGCCCTATAGTATTGCCTTTTGGGTAGAGTTAGAAGTCGAGGGTGCCCCTAATCCAACCCTGGAAGCAACCTGGAAAACTGGCAAGGGAATATACCTATTTCTCAAAGCAGTTGCCAACGGGGATAATGCCATTGACCACTCAATATTAAGCGATCGCATTAGTGAGTTTTTGAGTACGCCTTCAGTGGGCAATACTCGTTTTTTATGGATTGACAATCCTCAGGATTCAGTAGCTCACTGGAAATTTCAGGCTCTGACTCTATTACCGACAGCAGAAATTGAGTCAAGCATCGTCGAGCGACTAACCTTTTTTAATTTCCGCAACTACGAATTAGCTATTGCCGCTGGTGTGGAGTGTCGGTTGAATCAGACTAAAGACGGGTTTGTATTTGCCCTCAATCCCTCTCTACACAACTTCCCCAATACTGAGCCTGAATTAGGAAAAAGGGAAGCCTTTTATTTTTCCACCGGCTATGGTGCCAATCCCTTAAAAGGCATTAAAGTGAATGAGAATAGGGAAGCAATTACTCTACCGTTTACGGGAATATTAGCTGGTTGCTTCAATTTTGCTCTGACTTTGCAGAACCTAAATCCTGGAAACACAGCATTTGATGAACTAATTCAGATGGATGTGGCATTGCGGATGTTTTTTAAATCAGCAAACTCGTCACTAGATCCCAATGATCCCTTTTCTGGTTTTACAGGATTTAATACTGAGCAAGATTTCCTTATTTCCAGTCACCGCTATCCCTTTTTAGGGGAAGATAGCAATGCTAGTTCTCATTATTCTCAGCAGGGAGACGGTAACCAAAATCTGACCTTATACGCCAGCTTAGATCCAATCGGGCCTTTAAATAGCGATCGCACTTACTTTGCCTTTGTGGAGTTAGGAAATTCTCAGGAATCGGAGCTTTCCTTACCCTCTTGCTATCGTACAAATTTAGGATATACCATCCACCTTACTCCTCACGGTCATAACCATAGTCGATTGATCTTTGCCGAGCGCCCCAGTCAGAGTGTCAGCCTCTTGGAAGCACCATTCTATCTAGTACCCACAGGTAAATACACACTTTCTGTTCCTAACTATGACACTACACCCATTCCCAGTGGCAAAGACTTCCCAATACGAGATGTAGATAACTTTCTGTGTGGATTAGCGGGGATTGAATATATTCAACTGTCGAGTCAATATCTCAATATTCTGCATCTAAAATCAGGACAAGCAGCCTTTGCACCGGATTTTATTCCTGAACAAATTACCGAGAGCGATGAGGCAGGGCAGCGACTGGAATCTAGGGCAACTACCGCTTGGGCCTATATTGAACATGCACAGGCGAATAATTCCCCAATTTATTTTTCTCAACCCAAGCAGTCATTACTCTATCGAGCCTCCACTTTCCAGGATCAAGACCAAAATGCAACTAATGATCCACTAAGATTTTTAGAGGTTCCCCTTACAGGGCTTCCGGCAGAGGAATATTTTCCCTTATTTCCCTATGGTGGAGTAAGCGGGAAGCTGAGTCACTATCAGCAAATGGAGGAACAACTCCTCAATCCCCAGCGCCGTCAACGGATTCAAATCTTAGCTCAAACAGACAATACGCCACTTAGCTCTACAACCCAGGAAATATCCAGTACGCCAGTAGCCAGCTTGAATGTGCCAAGCGTATCCTCAGCCCGTATCATGACTGCTAATTTTGCGACAACTGTCACTCCAGAAGCATCGATTACAGGTACAACAGCCCAGGGTTTACTGGCAACCTATTCCTCTGATTATGAAACCCTCAATAAGCTTTTACTTGCCAAGGATACAGAAGGTATAAGCCTGAGTTTTCAAGGGTTGGAGCGAAGATCAAACCTTCGTTCAGCCTTTGGCTCCAGTCAGATGTTTTTAGTAATTACTGATCCTAATTCTCTAAAAACCTTTGATGCCAGTGAACCTCCTCAAGTTATCAAAGAGTATTTTCAGGAAAACCTACTCACAATTGAGGGCTGGCAGTTTAATCTCAATCCTGATAATTGGCGAGTTAATCAAAGTGACGGTAGTAATACGGTTCTGATTTTTAAATTTCTAGACAAACCACTGCTGGAAATCCTTAAAGACACAGCCCTGTGGGAACAACCGGAGGTGTTTGTGGCAACTGATACTAACCCACAAACTCAGGTGCAGCAGATTAAAGAAGTGCGCGATCGCTTGGTAAAATTCTTTGAGGATGCGTACGCTACTGCTAACGATCCTAATGCCTCTGAAAAGGATAGGGATAATGCCGCTCCTCTCGCCCGTGTTGGTAGCAGCACATTTTGGTCTGGTATGATTGCTCTCAATGTGGCTCTTCCTACAGATTTGGGACTGCCTAAAGAATTAAGAGCCCTTGAATGTGGTATTCAAAATGCAGATAACTTTTATGCCCAGTATGTAGGTAGCAACGGTACGCCGATTTTACCTAAAGACGGGCAGTTGGAAGCTGAACAATCCTCTCTGTTTGGACTCCTAGATTATCAAGACAATTCAGTACCAGAGACAGGGCCTTCTGGCTACGCATTTCAAGTTTCTAGCTTACGTGTACAGTTCCAAAATTCTCAAATTTCGGCATTCTCTAGTGAGGTCAATCTGACTTTAGATAAGTTATTTGGTGAGGCAACTCTTTTACTCAACAGCAGATCAAGACGTAATATTGTAATCTTAAAAGGCTTTACCGAAGAACACAATGGTATTACTACTTATGCCTTTAGCTTTAGTGGCGAAAACTATTTTGCTCTGCCCGATAGCTATATTTTAAATACGGTTGATATTGTTAAAGCTGAGTTTGCCACCGATCCTGATAGTCAAGAGGTAACAATTGGACGTTTTACCCTCTGGGGGCGATTTAACTTCCGCAACTTAGCAGAAATTGATTTATTCTCCTTTGGTATAGAGACGCCACCAAATCAAGAATTACTGAATTTCAATGATTTTGAAGATAATCCTGGAAAACTTGCCTTAACAGCCTTAGAAGTTTTAAATAGGAAAGGGTTAATTGATGACAATCAACAGGCTCAGAATGTACTGACAGACTACAGTAACCTGATTGCCTCAGGGGAGGAAATTCGTGATTCGATTACAGCTATCCAAGATAGAGCTTTAGAGGCATTTCAAAGCATAAATCCAGAAATTCTGACTATCGACAATGAGGATGTACAACTTGCTGTCAAAGCCAGTAAGATCAATGAGACTTTAAAGCTATTGGACGATAATGATCAGTTTTTACCCTTTTCCAAAGTGGTCATTATCATGGAGTGCAACAATGCAGGTGATACAACATTCTTCTTTGACTCCAGTCAAATCGCTTTTGACCTAGTAAAGAGTAAAGTAAGAACTGACAGTCTCTATGCCAAATTCCCACTTAAATTAGTTAATTTTGTGGAACTCGATCCCAATAAACCTGATTCTCAGCCTAAAGGATATCTGCCAGTAAAGACACCTTTAGGGAGTGGTTCGATGCCGAAGAGTGGATTTGGGTTAAACTTCGAGCTAAATTTAGGTAGCCTAGGGGCTTTGGCAGGAGTTGCCAAATTTGTCGTTAATATCTTAGTTGTTTGGCAACCTAATACTGATGGCTCTCAAGAAAAAGCTCAGACTTTTGTAGGCTTGCGGTTACCGGGAATTGGTGGAGATGTGTTGGGCTTCCCGCTTCAAAGTGTACTTAAACTATCTTTTAAGACTGTAGAGTTAATTGTCGATCGCAGTAATAATACAGCTTATCTGTTAAAAATTCAGAAAATCGCCCTTAAGTTTTTTGTCCTCTCATTCCCTCCTAACGGACAAACTGAAATTGTGATCTTTGGTAATCCTGATGCTACCAATAGTAATGACGCTGTTGGCTGGTATGCTGCCTATGCCAAGTGAGGAGAGGGGGAGAGGGGGAGAGGGGGAGAGG
>JAAHGS010000024.1 GCA_010692645.1 Symploca sp. SIO2E9 | reverse complement strand
CCATCTCCCCATCTCCCCATCTCCCCATCCCCCCATCTCCCCATCTCCCCATCTCCCCATCTCCCCATCTCCGCGTCTCCGCGTCTCCGCGTCTCCGCGTCTTTAAATTTGTTGGGTTTCGTTGCCTCAACCCAACCTACGAATATAGATCTTGTTGAAATTCAACTGCCTGCTGTACCCACTGCAAGTGCTGTGGCAATAACTGCGCTAAATTATAGTTTTCCTGAATAATTTCCCGCGCCTTAGCTCGTATTTGCTCCATACGATTAGGATGATCAAGGGCTTCCTCCACTCGATCCGCAATTTCCTGAGGCGAGAAAAAGTTCACAAGCAAACCATTGACACCATCTTGAATCACTTCAGTGACTGGGGGAGTATTGGAAGCCACCACCAAGCAACCAGCACCCAAGGATTCCAGCATCGACCAAGATAGCACAAAGGGACGAGTGAGATAGACATGCACAGAGGAAGCTTGGAGTACTTGCAAATATTCAGGGTAAGGGAGCAAGCCTGTAAAATGGACTCTGTCTAAGTCAAGGGGTATTTTTTCCAGCATCAACTCTTTGTAAGTCTTGCCATCTGGTAAAGTTTTGCCATAGGCAACTCGGTTTTCCCCCACAATCACGGCATGACAATGGGGTCGTCGCTGTTGTAGGATACCGATGGTTTCCATAAATTGGGGAAAACCACGGTAGGGTTCCATACCCCGCGCTACATAGGTAATCAGTTCTTCTACTTGAGAAAGGTCTAGATTGATTCGAGGCAAAACCAACTTTGCTCCCGGCTGCGGTTGAAAAAACTCAGTATTAATGCCATCATGACAAACAGCTAGTTTACTGTGGAACTCCGGTGGAAACTGCTGTCGCTGCCAGTAAGTAGGAGAAAGACCGCGATCGCAACCGTACAGATCCAGTAAAATTGGGGCGTTTTTAGTGCGAATTCGGGCTTCATCGTCGGCGTTAAGCTGTTCAGAGGGATCAAAGTCGGCATCAGAGCCGTGGGCATGGTAAAACCACTCGAAATAGCACAGTAAAGTTGCTTTTGGGAAAGCGTCCTTGATAAATAAAGTTGGTCCCCAGCCTGAATGACCATAGACGATATCGGGAATAAAACCCTGGCTCTTGAGTTTTTCTGCCATTCTATAGACGGCTTGTCCCTCAAGCACTGCATTTTCCAGGGGGCGAACGTAGTGATGAGTTTCTGGACGAGTTTGGCGAGAGGGAGCATAAAGAACTTTGTTAACGCCAGGAAGTGTGCCTTCGCGGCGTTTGGTACCGAAGACAATTTGGTGATGGTTGTTTTTGGCTAAGGCGACGGCTAGGTGGCGAAACTGAGCGGGGAAGTTAGGATGTAAAAATAAAATTTTCATTAGGTCAACTTAGTGACAATGGGGTACAGTTCCTATTTAGTCTGTCAAGTTTCATTTGACGCGTAAAGGGGAGAGGTTTGGATAGTAGTCAAACCAAATCCATCGAAGTTGCCTTGTATTTAGTCCCCATGCATAGACCAACAATAATAGATCTGTCAAGGGTTTAGATCACCAAACCCCAAGAAAATACTCACTAACTCTCCTAAGATGCAATCACCTACAGCCCAATGAAAATCAGGGATATTGAGAATATGGTTACTAACCGCTAACTCAACTGCGATAGGAGGACAGTGCAATGCTTGAAAAAATAATACTAGCGATCGCAGTTACCTTCTCTGCTTACTTGTCTTTAAACGTTAGTGGAGCCGCCACAACCACAATATCTTCAGCAGAGCAGCTGCCAGCAATTGAGTTTCAAAATTTAGAACAATTACATTCAGCCACTGTACAGACTAAGAAATTCACAAACTTTAACTGAACATTACCTAGTCATGATCACAGAGAATCCTGTAGCTCTGTTGCCCTCTCAGTTCGATGGTATTTTATCTCTGTCTATGGAGCGTCAGATGCCTCATATGTTAAGTTCAGCCGCAAACAAAAAGTGGTAATGACTATCAGCATAGATTTATGGCAGTCTAATCAGGACATAGCACAAGAGTGTCTTAACCACCCCTTTATACAAGGAATCGCTAACGGCACTCTTGAGAGCAGCAAATTCGCTTACTACGTTGCTCAAGATGTCTTTTTTCTGGAAGCTTTTGCTCGTGCTTATAGTCTGGCAGCTGCTAAGTCTGATGATTGGGAAGGATTTAACACATTTCACGCACTGGCAGGGGGAGTTATTGAAGAGCTGAAGCTTCACGAGGCTTATGCCAATTCATGGGGAGTAGATTTGCAACAGGTGGAACCAACTACAGCTACCCGTCGCTACACGGATTTCTTAATAGCGACAGCCTGGGGTAGTGATACTTGTTTGATTGCAACAGCCATGACACCTTGCATGCGCTTGTATACTTTCTTAGGTCAACAATTAGCAAGGGATGGAATTGGTAATCACAAGTATGCTGAGTGGATTCGTACCTATAGCAATCAGGAGTTTGAGCAATTAGTTCAGAAGCTAGAACATTTAGTTAACCGATGCCCTCAACTCACAGCATCTGTAAAATCAACTTATCGCTATGCAATCTTGTGTGAGCGAGACTTCTTTCAGGCAGCCTGGGAGATTGGCACTCTCACGGCTTAACAGGAAAGGCAGGAGGCAGAGGGCAGAAGGACTAAATAGGGCTTGCTGAATTAATATAGAATGCATACCAAACAAGGGTTTTGAGCCTTTTTTAACCCTTTCAAGTGCTTTGTTATAGCATCCAATGGCTCAAAATCCTTGCACTTAATAGGAAAATCTCGGAGCTGATCATGGATAATAAAGCTTAGAACTATCAGCTTTTCCCTACTCCCTACTCCCTGCTCCCTGCTCCCTACTCCCTACTCCCTGCTCCCTCTCCTTACCACCAGACTTATTCAGCAAACCCTAAATATTCCCTCCAGCTATCTGCCTTCCTCCTCTGCTTTTATTACTTATTACTTATTACTTATTACTTATTACTTATTACTTATTACTTAAAGCCAGACTATTGATAGCATTCTTCTTTCTATTTGCAATTACTCCAACCATGCAGAAAAATCTCGTTCAACTAAGTCTTGCAGCTTCAGAATATCATCACAATAGAATTCAATCAATTTACTCCTCGTTTCCAGGGATAGTTTTGCCTTTTTTGAGTTCGCTTGGATAATATTCGACTTTAGTTTTTGTCTCGATTCTAAGGGCATAAATGTTTTCAGTACAGAAGCTGCCGCCGCTCTAATTGGATTTGGCTTCTTGAGAAACTCGTTTAAAGCTTTATTTTTGGGCAGCCCGCCTGTTCTACCCCTTTGAGTCATATCGGGAATAAAATTATAATCTACTTCAATAAATTGAAAGAAATCCCGAACAAATTTTTCAGGTTCTTGACTGAAATCTTCATACAGGCAAATTTTAATTTTATCCCTATCAAAGGTATCAAAAAAAGGAAGTAATTCTGAGTAATATAAACCTCTTTTAACGTAGCTCTTTTTCTGGCTGTCAGAAATCGCCTCAGCAAAATCCCTTTTTTCATGGCCAGCCCGTACAAACATTTGATATTCTGAGAAAGCTCGATGGGCAGGGTCTCTCAAGATGGCAATTATTTTAACTTCTGGCAGAAGCTCGTGAATTAGTTTTGCTGATTCGGGGAAAGCATAGTAGTTAGTAGATATTTCTCCAATTACTTGACTCGGGCTAGCATGATTAAACAGGGCAGAGTAGTCTTCAAGATTACTAATTGACCCCCATCTCTTCATTTTAGCTTTCCTCTGTTCATCAATAAAAAAATTTGTCTCCTTTGTAGGACAAATATAAATTTGAGGATGTTGATCAAGATAATTGTGTAAGGAAGTAGTACCGCATTTGCCTGCACCAATAATGATAAAATCTGGAAGTTTATTCATATTTTTTTTGTTAAGATAATTTTTGATTTTAGAATGAGTTTACTTCTTTAAAAACTTCATTTTAATTAATTTGCCAACTGTTCTGGGTACACCATATAATTTACTGAAGAAAAGATTCCATAAATATCCATACTGCGGGAAATACTTCACTAATAACACATCTGAAATAACGTGAAATCTAGCAGCTTTTAACGCTGGGTCTTTATCGATATATCTAATTTGTTCTGGTTTCGGCATCCAATGACCGATGATTGCATCCTTCTGAAAGGATTTAGCCTGTACAAATAAACCTGATAGTCGATCAAAACCTGTTGAGGGTATCCAGGTAACTGCTCCCATTACCTTGGTTGCCTGGGCAATTTCAGGAAGAGCTTTTTTAATTAACTCATTCTTCCAGACAATATTATTAAAATTCTCAAAATGATAGCCTTCATTATCTCTTCTTTGAATAAAAGGCCAGAGTAGATAACGATAATCAAAACTCTTATCTAGAGGAGCAATGGGAAGTTCTAATAAACCTTTATAGTTTCCTTTTTGAAAAGGATAAGGATTTTCTGGCGTTTTTCTACATATCTCTAGTTGCTCAACATCAGGGATAGGCTCCCAAGGTTTTTTGATGCGTTCTTGATCAGAAATATCGATAACTGCTTTTTGTAATCTGAGAACCCAACTATCAGAGAACCTATTAAAATATTGTTTAGTCAGTTCACATACTTGGGGATGTACAAAGTCATCATCATCTAAAGCTAAGACATATTCCCCTCCTGCATTGAGTAAACCTACAAATCGCTGCATCATTTCGCCTTTGTAGGGGCTAGTTAAAACTTGCACTCTGGCATCATTTATTACTCTAGGCTGGCTCTGAGGGGGATAAACGAAAAGGAATTGAACATCTCCTTCCACTTGCAGAAGACATTGGAGCCAATAATCAGAGAATTTTCCGAGAGTCGGGGTAACGATAGATAGAATAGGTTTAACATTCATAGGACTGTTGGGTTATTTCTGTCGGGCTGTACTCAGAAAATAATCTTAGTCAGAAGGTATATCCAAATTGATTTATTGCCCATTCAAATCGTTGCTCAACGATTTTTTTTGACTTGGTATCATAATAGTCTTGATAAGTTAGACGTGAGGTTTGATTGGTATGAGGCAAAGTTGTATCCTTCAAACTCAAGCGTTTACAAATGTAAGACCAATCATCGTCAAGGCTTTCAAACTTACCAACAAATTCGACAATTACTTTTTGCCGGCAGTCGCAAATCCAGTCAACAATGGAGCCATAATACTCGTTAAGCATCATGCTGCCGTAAATAGAATTGATGAAAGCTGGGAAACTACCCAATTGACGAATTGCTTCAATCTCTTGATGAAGCTGCTCGTACTTAGAGGCTTTCTGTAGCCACCAGTTATAGCTTGATACCATTAGATCCCAAGGGTTTCTCACCAAAGCAAAAGTGAAACACTCTTCCCAAACTCTATTGCCCACTACCTCTCGATACTCTTGTGCCTTAGCATGTTTTTTTAAGAGGGGAGTTTTAGCAAAACCATTATAAGCTAATCCCCTAGCAATACTATTGCCTGCTGTCTTTGGTATATGAACACTAATAACTTGATGTTCAGGATAATACATTCAAAACCAGCGCTTGACTTTCTCTTTTAGTTGCTGAATCTGATTTTTCTGAGTTGGAGTACGCAAAGACTCGTCATCTGGCATCGCTTCATTCAGGTAACGGTAGCGTTTCCAGATATCCCAGTAGGCACACCCTGGCTGAATACGAATACCTGCCCAGTGTAAATATTCCAGGGGTTGATTGACGTTGGGATCGATAATTTGTTCACCTTGGCGTTGGAAATGCTTGCTGCCTGCCCAACTTCCAGGTGCCCCACCAGCTCTGCGCACAATGTTAAAGCGACTGGGAATGCGCTTCAAAATCATATAATTAATTATTGGCTGGTCTGAAGTCTTCTGGGAAAAGTCAAAGTATTCGGGATGAGTAGCGCATTCGGTAAAACTATCGTATAAAATCTGTTCAGAAATTAGCCCTTTCTTGGAACCCCAGAAACCACCATTAAACATATCCTGAAGCTCTTCTTGGCTAAAGACGTTTTCTTCAATGACCTTAGAAGAAAAAACGTTAGTTATGCCTCCCTTATGTTGGTAGTCATAGCAAATAAAATCATTGTCTTTGAGGTAGTCAATCGTGTTGGCAATTTTATCAAAAACAACGATATCAGTATCAATATAGATAAACTCATCAAAGGGCCCAAACCAGCAGGCTTGTTTGCGGAATTGATTAGGTCTAGCAAAAAAGCCCTCGCCAAAAATTTGGTATAGTTGCTTAGAAAGGCGGTCTATGAATTCTAAATCTTCATAAACCTGTACACCATAGGACTCCTTTAAGATTTTGGCAATTTCTTGATAATTGTCATCATAGGGAATTAAGACAATCGGAGTATCGGCGTCATACAGGCGAATGCTATTGAGTAGAGCAATTGTTTGGTCGATTACTCGGTCATTAGCAGTAATATAAATACCACGACTCATAGCAACATCCTTATTTATTTAATCCAAGTTTGCGCAAGACTTTTGTAGTCAGACTAGGAGTAGTTTTGTAGGGTTCAGGCTTACCAGTAAACTTTGGTCGCTGCTCTGGTTCGTGTAGATAGCGATAGTGTAAAAATAGGTCACGATAAGGGAAATCAATATTTTCTCCAGCACAGAGCCTGTTGAAAATATTTAATTTTATGCCAATGTAATGAATATAAGTCAGCAGTTTGCCATGATCATAAAGGAGATTATTTTGTTGCTGAAAATGGCTAGAAGTAACACAGCAACCAGTGATTTCCTCTTTCGGTAAATTCAAGGCAAAGTTATAGACAGCCAGATTAGACCTCATCATCATGTAGTTGATTAGAGTTTGGTCTGGTGCCATGGGATAAAGAACTTCGGCATCTCCCTCTTGAAGTTTTGAGATTAGCCAATTTCTTCTTTCTTCATCAAACAAATCTTGTTTAGAAGCATAAAATCCCGAGCAAAAAATTTCCTGATTAATTCTCGCTGTGGGAAATAACTCTGCTAGCTTGGCTGAAGCAAGATCATAAACATGAGTTGGATCATGGCGCTGAAAATCATAAACGACACAATCACTTTCTTTCAGTTGTGCAAATACGAAATCCACTGGTGCCATCAGCAAAGTGTCAGCATCCATGTAGAGAAAGCGCTCAAACGGACCATCAAAGGCACAGTAACGCCGATGAGTACCAAATCGATAATAGCCCGAATGCCCGCTCTGAACCCAACGTTGCTTAGCGGTAGGATGAGTATCCCAGGCTCTTTGAGCAAAGAGATCCCATCGCTCCATTGAAGCTTTATCATTGTATAACTGAACATTGGGACGTCGAGCAACTTCAGCCGCAATCTGCTCTGTGTTGTGATCATAGGGATAGATGCATACAGGCATATCCGGTCCCATGATTGCCTCAATACTATTGAGGAGAGCAACTATTTGCTGGTAAACTTTATCATTACCTAGGGTACAAATACCATCCATAGCTTTAAGATAATTGGTCAACAAAATCAGACAACCAGTTGAGCAGATTAAGTTTGTGCAGGATAATCTGACGTGCTTCAGCGATTGCCTCCTTAGCTTGGTGCCATGCATCTGGCGTCGCTGTCACCTCTTTAATATAGGCAATTCCTTTTTCATCCAAGCTAGGCAATCTGAGGAAACTACCAGGTGGTAACAACTTATCAGCTGCTGGCCCTCCATAGTAAATCGGTAAGCACCAAGCCAGTAGTGAATCCCACAGTTTTTCGCTCACATACCAATCATTAGAGGCATAATTCTCAACCGCCAAATTGTAATAATATGGTGCCATTCCGTACCATTTATTTTTTAATTCCCCAGAAGAGTTAGACCAACTAGGCAAATTGCGACCATATAAATCTACACTAGTCTCACTTGCTTGTAATTGGCGCAAAAATTCCAACCGCTGGCGATGACTAGCAGTACGATTAATACCAGAAGTAATCCAACTGCAAGTCTTTTCTTTTGGGGGAACTCCCATTTCATTCAACTCGCGAAATGAGTTGGCATGGTACCAAATAGCAGGCATATAGTCAGGAGTTGGGGCAAAGTCATCGGGACCAGAAATGTAACCGCAATATTGCTTAGCCTGCTCATAATTAAATTTATTTCTCTTAATCACCTCATCTAAAGGTGGTTCCCGCAGTAAAAATATAATTCGCTCTTTAGGAACACTTCGCAAGAGAGAATTTATCTCAGGCGCTGGCGGCTTTGGCTTTTGGCGAAGACGCTTCCACCATGGCTGCTTGGGCGTTGGTCTGGGAAAATTAAATTGGTACATGAGTAGAAAATCGGGCTGTGCTGCTTTCGCCAGCATTTGAATATTACCCCAAACACCGAAAGGAGTAGGCGTTTGCTGCCATAGCCAATCGCTTTGTGTTAAGGCCGAGTACCCCGAAATCATCCCAACAATTTTTCTGTCCATGGTATTATTCACTTGCTCTCTAGCAGTTGCGGACGCATTGGCTCTTCTACACAGCTAAAAATTTTTGCCATCCGATTTTCCCAAGAAAACTGACTGGCAAACTCAAGATTATCGGTATATCCTTCTATTTTCCGAGGATGAGTTGTCAATACCTGTTGTAGACATTGAGCAAACTGAGTGGGGTTATCAGGTTCGCACCAACCCGCAATTGCTCCTGAAGATCTAAATTCAGCTAAAGGGGGAATCTCTGTGGCTACAATTGGGGTACCAGAAGCCATGTACTCAAAGAGTTTCAAGGGAGAGGTAAAACTTGCTGCTTCTCCAGAACAATGAGGGTGAGCTAAAACATCAGCTGCTTGCAGTAAGACTGGTAACTGCTCATGCTTAATGTAGCCTAAAAAAGTAACATTGTTTGCTTGCTGTTCTCGCGCCTGCTGTCGGTAAGCTTCTACCTGAGATTCCTTACCCCCAGCAAAGACAAATTGAACTTCTGGCAATTCCCGAGCAGCCTCAATCAGCAAATCCACCCCTTTAAATTTATAAAGCCCCCCTGAATATACTACTAACTGTTTACGTCCTGCTGACAATAACTGTTCGCGCCATTGCGCCGCTTTCTCCGGCTGTCTGACTGCAAACGACTGATTAAAGCCACTGTGGAGTTTAATAATTTTTTCAGGCGGCATTCCCCGTTTGATCATATCCTCTCGAACATTATCAGCTACCGTTACAGCTACCTGAAAAAAGGGGCTTTCTACAATTTCTTTCTCATAGGGAGTTTTTTGAAAATGTTCCCGTTCATAAATAACTGGAATTTGATGCTTAACTGCAGTTTTGATCAGGTTCCAGTCTAAAGTGTGTAAAATTTTAGTATGAGGGAAAATATGAACTGGAAAATAGTAACGACAGATAATCGTGCTTGGGGTAGTCAGTTTACTATTAATTTTCCCAATCGGCCAAGGCATTGGCAGTGAAGTCACCTTGAGCTTATCCTGGATATTATAAAAGTTGATCAGTTCTTGTTGAGGCTGTTTAGGCCGAAAAGGATAGAACCAATCAACTGGATTGCGCGACTCCTCTGTTTTGCTTAAATAGACTAAGACCGAAGAATAACCTAAGTTAGCAGAAGCATTAGCCATATTGACATCATGAACTAAATGAGCTTCTGCTCGTGGTAAAATATCTCTAGTAAAATAGACGAAGTGTTTTTTCATAACCCAATTCTGGCTGAAGACGATTGGCTAATTGTGTGATATAATCGGAGGCTATTATTTTCAATGCCTATTTTAGAGTCTTAGCTATTTATTCTGAGATAAGTTACTGACAGCTACTATTAACAATAAACCTCCATAGCCCAGTTAAGGAGCCTTTAGTAGATTTTTATTTTCGACTAAAGCTCACTTGTAGACAGGTATAAGAATCTACACACTCAACTGCTAGCTTTCCGGATGCTATCGCGCAATAGGTGAGACTGTAGGGCAAATTTTCGGGAGCATGTTAGGTTTGCAGATCAATCCTTTGCCCTCATCCCCCAGCCCCTTCTGGCAACATTAGGAGAAGGGAATCAGGCCTTCAAAGTCCCTCTCCCAGGCTTGCCAGAGGGATTTAGGGTGAGGGCTTACAAAGGTGACATGCTCCCAAATTTTCTTCGTCCTGGCAAGATACAAGACTCAGCCCTAATCTAGCAAAGTCAGCATCTAGTGTCTAGATGAACTAAGCTATTGTGCATCTAGCATTGAACTTTCAACCCTTTGAGGAAAGCTCTAAAATTCTCTCCCCATCTCCCCATCCCCCCATCTCCCCCTCTCCCCATCCCCCCCTCTATCTAAAGATGCAAGTTAAATCTGTACCTGCTTATCTACCGGAGGAAGGGAGATTATTGCCTATTTTTATAAATATGCCATATTGGGTTTGAGCAATAGGTCATCTAGTCGTCTTCAATCTTGACATCAGGATTCCTTGACCAAATCTGAGTCTGGAATTTCTGTTTTGACAGTCACTAGAAAATCAACAAACTTATTTGAGACTTTAGTTTATGGCTATTAATATCGTTACTGGTGCTGCCGGTTTTATTGGTTCTCATCTGGTAGAAGCACTTTTGAACCAAGGAGAGAGAGTAATTGGTATTGATCAATTTAATGATTACTACGATCCCACACTTAAGCGCAAGAATGTCGCCCTTTTTGAAGCTCATCCAGCTTTTGAGTTAGTTGAGGGCAACATTGAGGATCTCGATTGGCAAGCTCTACTCAAGGATGTAGAAGTAGTCTATCATCAAGCTGCTCAAGCTGGCGTGCGTGCTAGCTGGGGTAAAGGCTTTCGGGCTTATACTGAACGCAATATCAACGCCACGCAAATCTTGCTAGAATCGGCAAAGGATGCACCGCAGCTCAAGCGCTTAGTGTTCGCTTCCACCTCTTCAGTGTATGGTAATGCCGAAACCCTACCTACTTCAGAATCAATTTGCCCTCAGCCAGTTTCTCCTTATGGAATCACCAAGTTAGCAGCTGAAAGACTATGCCAACTGTATTACCAAAACTTTAACGTTCCCTTTACGGCGCTGCGTTACTTTACAGTTTATGGTCCTCGCCAGCGCCCAGATATGGCTTTCCACAAATTCTTCAAGGCAGTTATCGCTGATGAGGCAATTCCCATATACGGCGATGGGCAACAAACCCGAGACTTTACCTTTATCAGCGATGCCGTTGCTGCTAATCTCGCTGCTGCTAAAGCCCCAGAAGCAGTTGGTCAAATTTTCAATATTGGAGGCGGTAGCCGAGTGGTGTTAGCCGATGTGCTTGATACCATGGAACAAATTGTCGGGCGTAAAATTCGTAGAAACCATATTGAGAGGGCTATGGGAGATGCTCGTCATACTGCTGCTGATGTTTCTAAGGCGAAGAAATTGATTGGGTATCAGCCACAGGTTACTTTAGCTGAAGGTTTGAGTAAGGAATGGGAATGGATTAAATCTTTGTATGGGAGTGGGAAATAGGGAATAGGGAGTGGGGAGTGGGGAAGGGGGCGGCAAAAAATTGGGAAAAAACAGCCTCTAACTCGAAAAATTCAGAATTTGCTCTCTGGAATCGTCTTAAGAATGTATGGACTGAAGACAGAAAGTCAAATTTTGTCTAAAGTTCAATCTTTCGATAAGAGGTTTCAATAATGGAAGTTTGGGAACGAGTAATCAAAGTCCCTAATGTCGCCCTATACGGTGGTGCACCGGACTCAATGTGGAAACAAAAAGTACGCCATGAGTCTGGTATCTCGCTAGAAGATGCCAAGAAAATTGCCACAGATGATGACAATATTGGCTTCTTTTTTTACATGCGAGAGTACATGGTCCTTCCGGGTCGCGGCGAATTTAATCCACAGGATGCTGTCTTTTTCTCTGGTGATCCCTGGTGGGGTAGCGCACCACAAGCTGACGGGTATATAAATGCCCATTTGGAATGGACGAAAGTGCAAAATGTGGCCCAGTATGGTGAAGCCGATTGGGACGGAGAGGTAAGGCGAGTATCTAATATTACATTAGAACAAGCGAAAGAGATTGCCGAAGGCGATCCGAATATCAACTTCTTCTTTTATATGCGACACGGAATGGTATTGCCCAGCAAAGGCACCTTTAACCCAAGAGACGCCGTATTTTTCTCTGGTAAGCCTTGGTGGGGTAGCGCACCGCAAGCTGACGGGTACTATAAGAGTGTTGTTAATTGGAGTAAGAAACCAAATGTAGCTCAATATGGTGGTGCAGATTGGAATAATCTTGTTAAGAAAGTCTCTGGTGTCACCTTGGAAGCTGCCCAACAGATTGGTGCAGAAGACCCAAACATAAACTTCTTCTTCTATATGCGCCAGCCGATGACATTACCTGGCAAAGGAACGTTTCTACCTCAGGATGCAGTTTACTTCTCTGGCAAACCTTGGTACGGCAGTGCACCACAAGCTGACGCTTACGAGAAAATAGAACAGCCTGTTTGGGATGCTAAGAGCTAGTGTACCGTCAGTGATTTGGCAAGAGTCAACAAGCTACCGATAATCCTACAGGTATATCGGTGGCTTGAAATACAGCCCTAGTTGACTAGACGCGTCGATTCATTTATCAATTTCGATCAAAATCTTTGAGATGGCGCGATTTGCGTGGTAGCGCCAGCGCTAAAAGCGATTACCCCGGCCGTTGGATGCCCAGAGGGCTGTAGGGGATAGCGCACAGCGATTGAGCGAAGCTCAGCGCAATCATGCGATCGCAACAGTTAGAATCCTTCATAGGGATTAAACCTGATACCATGGCTACTCAGATTAATCATACAACTCTATATGAAACAGATTACCTGCGTTGGCTTGAAACAACCGCCCAAAAGCTGCGCAACCAAAACTACACGGAGGTGGATTGGGAGAATCTGATTGAGGAAATCGAAGATATGGGGCGAAGTGAGCGTCGTAGTCTCAAAAGCAACCTGATTGTGTTGCTGCTCCACCTACTCAAGTGGGAATTCCAACCTCTAGAGAGGAAAGGAGGATGGGAAAGCAGCATCATCGAGCATCGTAGTCGTATCAGGGATGCCTTGAAAGATTCTCCTAGCCTCAAACCATATCTTGAGAGCATCTTTGCCGAGAGCTACGCCGAAGCCCGGAAACGGGCACGGGCGGAAACTGGGTTGCTCCTGGAAGCTTTCCCCAGTCAGTGCCCCTATGAGTTAACCGAATTGAGCCACTCCCACGAATTGAATTCGTGGGATTCAGGCATCAAGCAGAGATTGCAGGCACAGCCTGTCTAACATCTCCTACGCCTAGGGTTGAACTCCCAACCCTTTTAATAATGATAGTATGTCTACAATCGAGTATCAACCAAACATCTAACGCGGCTTGAAAGCCTTAACGCTACATCCCACGCTTAAAAGACGTGGGATGCAGCTTACTTCTTTGTAACATATAGTGATATCCTACCCCAGTGACATCCTTGCGGTAGGTTTTTCGCTACTAGTAAGTAGTTCTTACCCTATTGTTAATGAATTGTTAATGACTACACTTTATAACTTTGAATTGCCTTCATATACTGAACCCTTTCAAAAGCACTAGCATCTGGGCAATTAAGCTGACTCATACTACCCTGCATTTGCTTAACAGACTCATACTCATTAGCTTCCATCCACTTGCGCATTCCCTGCTCAATTTCGGCAATATGCTCAATGCCATGGCGCAGTAGCACACTTACTAGTAAAGTGACATTAGCACCAACCATTAGCATTTTCAAAACATCCTGCGCTTTGTGAATACCACTAGTAGCAGCAAAATCCACTGCTAAACGACCATAAAGAATAGCAATCCAGCGTAGAGGCAGACGCATTGCTTGCGGCGTACTGAGTAAAATATTAGGTGTTACTTCCAACTCCTCTAAATCGATATCCGGTTGATAGAAGCGATTAAATAAAACTAGCGCATTTGCACCAGCCTCAACCAACTGTTTAGCCATATTTGCTGTATTACTCAAGAAAGGGCTAACTTTGATAGCCACTGGAATCTTCAGCTGCGATTTGACTGCCTGTAAAATATCAATGTAGTTCTGCTCTAACTGCGCCCCAGTTATATCCATGCTAGTGGGAATAGAATAGATATTTAATTCCAAAGCATCAGCTCCTGCTTGCTCAATCTCAGCGGCATAATCACACCATCCACCCAAACTTGAACCATTAAGACTAGCAATAATCGGAATATCAACCATCTCCTTAGCCCTGCGGATGTGATCAAGATACTCCTCAGCTTCCACATGAAAAATTTCTGGTTCTGGGAAATAAGTTAAAGCCTCAGCAAAACTTTCAGTACCATACTCCAAATGATGGTGTAACTCAAACTGCTCCTGCCTTAATTGTTCCTCAAATAAAGAATGCAAAACCACCGCCGCCGCGCCAGCATCCTCCATAAGCTTAAGGTTATCAAGATTTTCAGTTAAAGGTGCAGCCGCGCCAACTACCAAAGGCGATCGCAACTTTAACCCCATATAATTTGTACTTAGATCCATTTCTCTTCTCCCATTAGACCAAATAGAAAACAGCCTGTTACAGATAAGCTGTCAGGATTTAATTGATGTCTTCAATAAGAGGGGGAGAGGGGGAGAGAGGGAGAGGGGGAGAGGGTTTAAATAATTCTAATTCAACCATAAAATATACAATAAAAATGCTCACTATCTTGTCCTGACTTTAAGTAATAAGCAATAAACAGCAACGAACATATTTCTTCCTTATTACTTATTACTTATTACTTATTACTTATTACGAGCTGCCAGATACTGATACATCTGCCACCTAGTATCCACATCCTGCTGTGCCCCTTGCAGCAGTTGCTTAGCCTCCTCTGGTTTGCTCTTAGTCAGCATTTTGAAGCGATTTTCCTCATACATGGATTTTTCCACAGGAGATTTCGGTGAGCGCATATCTATTTGTAAAGGATTTTTGCCCTCCTGCACCAAGTCTGGATTGTAACGATAAAGCAACCAGCGTCCCGAATCCACTAATGCCTTTTGATGAGACATCGCCGTTGTCATATTAATACCGTGAGCAATACAGTGGGAATAGGCCATAATTAGGGATGGACCCTGATAAGCCTCTGCCTCCAGAAAAGCCTTGAGGGTATGTTCGTCTCGCGCCCCCATGGCGACACTGGCAACATAAACATTACCGTAAGTCATTGCCATTAAGCCTAAGTCTTTCTTAGCAGCAGGTTTGCCGCCCGCCGCAAACTTGGCTACTGCTGCCTTGGGAGTTGCTTTTGAGGCTTGCCCCCCAGTGTTGGAATATACTTCTGTATCGAGAATCAGAATATTAACATTGCGCCCACTGGCAATAACATGATCTAAACCACCATAACCAATATCATAAGCCCAACCATCACCACCGATAATCCAGACACTCTTTTTAACCAGATAGTCGGCAAGGCTTAGTAGTTGCTTAGCGTCTTCTGATTTGAGATTATTGGAGTTAATAATCTGCTCTAGTTTATCTTGAAGCTTAGCAACTCGCTCCCTTTGTTCCCAGATATCGGCTTCAGTTTTTTGTTCGGCGTTGAGTATGGCACTAGCGAGATTATCGCCAATTTCACTAGCCAACTTCTCGACAAGTTCAGTAGCGAATTGGCTCTGCTTGTCAATGGAGACACGGAAGCCAAGACCAAATTCAGCGTTATCTTCAAAAAGACTATTTGACCAAGCTGGACCCCTACCTTCGGCATTCTGTGCCCATGGTGTTGTCGGCAGGTTGCCGCCGTAAATCGAGGAGCAACCAGTAGCATTGGCAACCACCATGCGATCGCCAAATAACTGAGTTGCTAACTTAATATAAGGGGTCTCACCACAACCAGCACAGGCACCAGAGAATTCAAACAAAGGCTCTTGCCACTGTTGCTGCCGAATGCGGTCTAAATGCAGTTTACTCCGGTCTGGATTAGGAATTTTGAGGAAGAAATCCCAATTTTCCCGCTCAGATTCTCTTAAAGGCAACTGGGGTTCCATGTTAATTGCTTTCAGGCGCGGCTGAGACTTATTCTTAGCAGGACAAATATCTACACAGATACCGCAGCCGGTGCAGTCTTCTGCCGCTACCTGAATCGTGAATTTATCACCAGCAAATTCCTTATCCTTAGTGTCGGTATACTTAAATGTGGCTGGTGCTGCCTCTAAATGCTGCTGGTGATAAGACTTGCCTCTAATCACACCGTGAGGGCAAACCATAACACACTTACCGCACTGAACACAAACATCAGGATCCCATACTGGAATTGCAATGCCAACATTGCGTTTTTCCCATTTTGTCGTGCCAGTGGGATAGGTTCCATCTGCTGGTAAAGCACTAACTGGAATTTCATCACCTTGACGGGAAATGATCTTGCCCAAAATTTCCTGCACAAATACTGGAGCAGTATCAGGAACTGGCAGCCTTCTTTCAATCTTACTATCTGCTTTCGCTGGCACCTCCACTTGATGCAAATTTGCTAGGGTATTATCCACAGCTTCCCTATTCATGCGGACAATTTCTGCCCCTTTCTTGCCATAAGTTTTTTCAATCGACTTTTTAATTTTAGCGATCGCTTCTTCTCGGGGTAAAATCTTAGCTAGGGCAAAGAAACAGGTCTGCATAACAGTGTTAATGCGGCGACCCATACCACTACTAATAGCCACTTTAGTAGCGTCAATAGTATACAATTTCAGTTGTTTGCTAATAATTTGCTCCTGCACGGGGTAAGGCAGGCGACCCCAAACTTCCTCTGGAGGATAGGGACTATTGAGTAGTAAAGTAGCGCCATTAGTAGCACCACTGAGAACATCTAATTGTTCTAGGAATACCCACTGGTGGCAGGCAACAAAATTAGCTTTACTGATTAAATAGGTAGAACGGATCGGCTCAGGGCCAAAGCGTAGGTGAGAAACAGTAACTGAACCAGATTTCTTGGAGTCGTAGACAAAGTAACCTTGGGCATAGTTATCAGTTTCTGTACCAATAATCTTGATCGAATTCTTATTCGCACCGACAGTACCATCTGAACCTAAACCATAAAACATTGCCCGCACGACCTGTTGAGATTCTGTAGAAAAGCTAGGTTCGTAGGGTAAGCTGGTATAGGTGAGGTCGTCATTAATGCCAATGGTGAAGTGGTTTTTCGGCATCTCGGTAGCAAGGTTATCAAAGATACCCTTAATCATTGCCGGAGTTAATTCCTTTGAGGATAAACCATAGCGACCACCAACAACTGATTTTAGATTTTGGACTTTAGCTTTAAGTTTGACATCTGAGCCAAACTGGGCTTCGTGAATTGCCGCCACAACATCCAAGTATAAAGGCTCGCCACAGGCACCTGGTTCTTTAGTGCGATCGAGAACGGCAACTGCTTTAGTACTTGCTGGCAAGGCAGCAACAAACCGCTCTTGAGCAAAGGGGCGATAAAGCCTTACTTTCAAGACGCCAACTTTCTCACCACTACTAGTAAGATAGTCTACAGTTTCATGTACTGCCTCGCAACCAGAAGCCATGAGTACGATTACTCGTTCGGCATCTGGGGCACCATGATATTCAAATAGCTGATAACTACGCCCTGTCAATTCAGCAAACTTGTCCATATACTTCTGGACAATATCGGGACAGATGCTGTAATAGGGATTAACTGTTTCCCGCCCTTGGAAATAAACATCTGGGTTTTGCGCTGTACCCCTTAATACTGGATGATCAGGGGATAAAGCCCTTTGGCGGTGAGCTCTAACCAGTCCATTATCAATCATTGCCCTTAGATCGTCATCACAGAGCAATTCGATTTTTTGCACTTCGTGGGAAGTACGGAAACCATCGAAGAAATGGATAAAGGGTACTCGTGAATCCAGAGTAGCAGCTTGGGCAATCAGAGCAAAATCGTGAGCTTCCTGCACCGACGCTGAAGCTAACATCGCCAAGCCAGTGGCACGGCATGCCATCACATCTTGATGATCACCAAATATAGAGAGGGCCTGGGCTGCAAGTGAGCGTGCCGCCACATGTAACGCCGTTGAAGTCAGTTCTCCGGCAATTTTATACAGGTTAGGGAGCATTAACAATAAACCCTGAGATGCCGTGAAGGTTGTCGTCATTGAGCCAGTCTGCAAAGCCCCATGCACGGCAGCAGCAGCACCACCCTCACTCTGCATCTCTACCACTGAGGGAACAGTACCCCAAATGTTAGGTTTTCCTTCCGATGACCAAGCATCAGCCCACTCACCCATCGGTGAAGAGGGGGTGATGGGATAAATAGCAACTACTTCATTGAGTTGGTAGGCAATCTTGGCGACTGCCTCATTACCATCTAGTGTGGCAATAGTTCTTTTATTCATAATCTTTAGTTTGTAGTGTTTTTCACCTTTGTCCTCTATCTGGGCAATATTTAGAGCTTGATTTTATCGTAAATACTGTTTTCTCCCTTACTGAATGCAGTCACTTCTTGACAATTGCTCAAAAATTTAAGGATGTAGGATAAAAACCGTTTTAACTTAATTTCTCCCTGAATAAAGGCTACATAGTTTAACAACTCGCAGGTTTTTTATGTAGCTAGATTAAGCCATGTAGCCACATTTTTATAAGTGCTTTGGGCTTTTGTTAACAGTTTTTTATTGGTCTGTACTTGTCCTTAATCATCTCCATAATATCTGAAAAAAACTAAGAGGTTGACTAAGTACTTAGTATTTTTTCAGGTTACAAATATGTCAGCTAAATCTAGGGGCAAGTATTTAAGATTTGCAAGGGAAAGTTTTATTTTTGTTACAAACAAGTTTTTGATTAACGGGACTTTGAGAAAATCTTAGGCTCTGGTGTCTTCCCAAAGTACAGATCACAGTAATGCCATAACTGCCTGCACATTAACCCACACTTGAAAGTCTTACCGCAGTGGCAAGACTTTACTTCCCTTGCCCTGCTTACTATCCCCCTCTTACGAGAGTTGAAGAGGGGAATAGTTAGGGTTCTCGTTAAAATAAAAATTGAGTTTGTTAAGAAGTGTAAGGTTCCTTCATGGCTGATCAATTAATTCGCGCTACAGCGGCTGAGGGTGGGATTAGAGCCGTCGGCGTGATCACAACACGCCTCACACAAGAAGCCCGACGGCGTCATAATCTCTCCTATGTGGCGACTGCCGCACTCGGTAGAACCATGTCTTCAGGCTTGCTACTAGCTTCTAGCATGAAGCGAGAGGGTTCAAGGGTCAACATTCGCGTCAAAGGTAAAGGTCCTCTCGGTGGAATTCTCGTCGATGCTGGTTTAGATGGAACTGTTAGAGGCTATGTGGAAAACCCTGGGGTAGAATTGCCCCCCAACGAGCAAGGCAAACTAGATGTTAGCGGTGCGGTAGGTAGCAATGGTTACCTCTATGTTGTCCGAGATGTTGGCTATGGTTATCCCTATTCGAGTACCGTCGAACTCGTATCTGGTGAAATCGGCGCTGACATCACTCACTACTTAGTAACTTCCGAACAAACGCCTTCAGCTTTGGTAGTTGGCGTCTTTGTTGGTGCCGATGGCGTTACAGCAGCCGGGGGCTTATTAATCCAAGTTATGCCCAAGGCTGCTAGAGATGAAGAATTGGTGGCAACTCTAGAATCTCGCATTGCTAAGTTATCAGGATTTACACCACTGTTGCAAGCAGGCAAGACTTTGCCAGAGATGTTGGAACAGCTGCTGGGGGATATGGGTTTGGTGATACTGCCTGAAGTCCAGATGCTACATTTTTATTGTGGTTGCTCTTTCGATCGCGTTTTGGGTGCCCTGAAGTTATTCGGAGAAGAGGAACTTCAAGACATGATTGAAAAAGACCACGGAGCAGAAGCAACTTGTGAGTTTTGCGGAGATGTTTACCATGTTAGTAGTGAGGAGCTGGCTCAGTTAATTGAGCAATTACGAACTGAATCGAATTGGCAAGCTGAATCTGTTTAAACCTGGGGGCAGGGCATTCGGAGTCTATGCCCAAGCATGGAGGGGTGAGTTCATTTATGAACCTGGCGAGGCGTGTTTTTAAACCGCTTCGCCACAACCTTCAGAATCGCGGTTTTGAACGAAAATCGCGACAATCCCCTCCCTCTACGAAGTAGGGAGGGGAAGGATAGCGGGGCAACGGAGGTACGGAGTTGCCCAACACCATTTACAAAGCGACTAAAGCGACTTTATCATCTGGGGGAGGGAAGCGACTAATGCACCAGCGTATCAAGTCAACAAGTGGAATCCCTCTCCTCTCGGCCTCTTTACTTAATTGAGCTTTTTCGTAATCAGAAAGGTAGCTCATAAAGCCGGCAGATGTCAAAACTGTTAAATATTCTTTCCCCAATCCGGATGCTGAGGTCGAGCTTAGGTATAAATTTTGGGAGTAGGCATATTAAGTTAATTTTGAGGGAATCATCCCCACTATCGGCTCTATAACTCTGTGTTTTTTATTCAAAGCTGGTAGCTACTCAAGATTGAACTAGCTTTTTCTGTCTCAGGGGGTTAGGATCTCAACTACTTACAATGCTATAAAACAAGCTAGGTAAGGCATAGCGCGTGGTGGTGTGAGTTATGAATAAAAATCAGGAAATTAGCGACCATTTGCCTCAACCAAGTCCTAGAGAACAGGATCAGTTATATCAACTACAAAGTAACCATAGTGAGTTTTCTCCCGAGCATCTCCGGGAGCCCTGCCGCTCAGGAATACTAGGCGCTGTCAACGCCGCTTTCGCCAAGTATAATCGTCGAGCAAAAACTTCGCACTCACCAAGGTCAGGTTCCCATAGTATAAATTACAATACTCAACAATTGGCTAAATCTACACTTAGTTCACCCCCACCTCAGCAATCTCATATGCATAGGTCGCAAAAACGAGGCTTTTCAGTCGGTTGGCAATTCTGGGCAGTTTTAGTGCTGCTGACTTCAGGTGGATTGGGATTTGTGGCAACAGCACTGCTCTTAAAGCTGCCATCAGTGCCCAATTGCCCCAAGATTTTTTGGCCAACAGCCTCAGCTTCAATGCGACTTTATTGCTCTCAGGTGGCGGCTTCTAAGCAAACATCTGAGGATCTGCTCGAGGCAATTGCTCTGGTGGATACTTTGCCCAACAATCATCCTTTGCGCCCGGAAATCAACCGCAATATCGAAGAGTGGTCACTCGATATCTTAAACATCGGTGAACAGAGCTTTCATGCTGGTAAACTTGAAGAAGCAATTAAGATTGCCAGAGCAATTCCTGAAGGTGTTTCTGCCTACAATTTGGTAGAGGAGCGCATTGGGCGCTGGCAAACAATCTGGTCTAAGGCAGAAAAACTTTACTCGCAAGCAGAATACCAACTGAGGCAATCAAACTGGAACCAGGCTTTTAGAGAAGCAGTTGCCCTAACCTACGTAGAAAATAAGTACTGGTCAAGCTTCAAGTACGATCAACTCAGTGATAATATTCAGATTGCCCAGAAAGAAAGTGAAAAACTTGATAAAGCTTTCAATCTCAGCAGAAGTGGAGGCTTAGAAAACCTGTTGGCTGCAATTGCCCAGGCAGAGCAAATCCCTCCCAAGAGTTATGCCTACAAAGAAGCTCGCGATTTAATTGGCAAATGTGGTGATAAGTTAATTAAAATTGCTCGGCAAAGACTGGAGGAACGTAACAGTGCTGGCGTCCTCGAAATTGCTAATAAACTGCCTGCCAGCCTCAACAGACCGCAGATGCGACAAGACTTAATGGATCTGGGATTAGCTCTATCAGCCTCTGAATCAGGAACAGTTTGGGATTTAGAGGAAGCAATAGCCTCTGTGCAGAAGCTCGATTCCAATCGCCCCCTTTATGAGCCAGGGCAGAAATTAATTGATCGCTGGCAGCGGGAAATTCAAGATATTGCTACTCTAGAGCGAGCCAGGACCTTTGCTAATACTGGTCTAACAACTGACTTAAAAACCGCGATTGCAGAAGCACGACAAGTCCCCCGCAACAATCCCCGCTATCAGGAAGCTCGCACTGAAATTGAACGCTGGACTTATCAGGTTCAAACTATAGAAGACAGACCCTATCTGGAAAGGGCAATACAACTTGCTAGTTATGGCGGTGCTCCATCTCTGCGAGAAGCTGTTAGAGAAGCCAGTCGTGTCGGTTCAGGGAGAGCGTTATATCAGGATGCACAAAGCCGCATTGGACAATGGAGTCAAAGCATCCAACGCATAGAAGACCAGCCTTACCTTGATCGTGCCAACCAATTAGCGAGCTCAGGTAGCATTCCAGCTTTGCGAGCAGCAGTGCAAGAAGCCAGTCGCATTGCCCCTGGTCGTTTACTCCACCAGGAAGCACAAGCAAGAATTAAGCAATGGGTAAACAGGATCGAGCGCACAGAAGACCAGCCTTACCTTAACCAAGCTCGTGCTCTAGCCTATAGAGGGGATCTCTCCACGGCAATTGGCACTGCAGCACGCATTAGTTCAGGAAGAGCGCTTTACCCTGAAGCCCAAAGAAACATCAAACTCTGGCAAACGGAACTTGAGGGTAAGCGGATTGTACAGGAAGCTTACCGGGTATCTAGTGTTGGTACACCGGAAGCTCTCAAACAAGCAATTCTGGTGGCAAGGCAAGTACCAACCTCGGCAAAAGCCCGCTCTGAGGTGGTAATTATGGTAAATCGCTGGAGTAATCAAATCTTAGCTATGGCGCAAGAGAGAGCCTCTTTTGACTTAACTAGTGCGATTGCGATCGCGAAGATGGTTCCTTCTGGTACTAAATCTTATCAACAAGCTCAAAGGCAGATTCAAGCCTGGCAAGATATTCTCAAGCCACCACCTGTGATCTTAGAGCCACAGCCTAGAAAAAATGATCAATTGCTGGAGGTGGAACTTTGAAGAAAGAATACGGGAAATCCTTGAGGGGATGACAGGCTAGATCAAGTCTTGACCAGACTGTTTTTTCAGCTATTTGGTACTCTGAAAAAATCGACAGCTATAGCGCTGCGCACTGGTGTATTTACAAATCACAAATCGATGCTTGATTATCAACTGCTTAGAACATCTGTACTGTAAATAGCCGAGAGCGCACTGCTATAATTGAGAATGCTCAATAATAAGTACCTCAACAAAATTAATTACATACTCTGATACTCTATAGCCCTTACTATGTAAGGATTTCAATTTTCAAAATGTGTAATTTATTTTGTGCGACTACTTAGGGTTTGCGGAATAAGTCTCTGGTTAAGGAGAAGAAACAGGGAAAAGTTCTAAGCCTGATTATCTATGATCAGCTCAGAGATTTTCCTCAAAAGTGCAAGGATTTTAAGCCTCTAGACGCTATAACCTTGCACTTGTAAGCGTTAAAAAAGGATCAAAACCCTTGTTTGGCATATAGCAGTACGTATTAAGGTTAGGACAAGCTAAATCGCTAAAACTTTGTCACAGTCAACTTCTGCCTTCTGCCTTCTGGCCTCTGCCTTGCGCGTAGCGCTATACCTTTTACATTAATTCAGCAAGCCCTACTTAATAATCATTATTACGATAGGAAAATTTAAGGCAAGTCTGCTTGTCACTCCCTCAAGAATAAGACTTTCCGACTTTAAGAAATATGCGATTAATGGATAGAGCCTTCTATTTCCGACGACTAAGAGACTTCACCTGAATCACTTCTCATGATTCTTTGATATTTTTCATTACGAATTCTATTAGTTGAGTTTGCGTATATCCTCTCAATTGATCCGATGCAGCAATAATTGTTGGAGAAGTTATAGAATTACATTTACGAAAGGTATTTTCGTATGCCTCTCCAGTTCCACGACATGTCTTTAGAACCAAGAGATATCTCTCGTCAGAGGCAGGATATTCTTTGATGTATTTAATTGTACCCTGTAAAAGCTCATCCCATTTTGTTTTTGATTGTCTTACACATGCCATAGATATTTCACCATTGTCCATACCATAGCCAGCACCTTTTGTATCAGTTTGGCTTTGTCCACTTCGGATCCCTAATGCTTCAAAACATACTGTATTTAATTGACCTTGAGTGATGTTCTGAGCTTCTGCAGAACCACAATCTATTGTAATAGCACAAAAAGCAATAACTAACAAGACAGCACTTATTTTGATTAACCGAAGCACTATGAACCTCTACTCCTGAGAATTTAATTAATTGGTTAATTATAATATATATCATCAATCAGATAATTATGCAAAATCTATGATCTTAGGCAGAGTCAGTTCATCACCTTTGCAAGCAAAATTACTTTGGTTGTTCCTGGCTCACTTGCTAGAATAAATGTATCAATATTTTGTATGATTGTTGATTTATCTACCTGAGTTCGGGCTAATCGCACTACAATGACAAGTCAGATTAAAAACATGTTATCCAGCAAAAATCCAGACTAAACAAGGCTTTGAGAGATTTGTACGCAGTAGTAAATTTGTTCTTCCCTATCAAAATATAAGCTAAGTAAAGCTTTGAGAGTTTAATAGTACATGCGTACGGTTTAACTTTAGTTATGACTGCCAAAGCGATCGCATTAACATCATCGGGCAAATTAGCAATGAGTTCCCAGAGTAAGGTTTCAATTATCTCTTGGAAGTTATGCAAATAACGTGTGATAATGGCTGTAACCCTTTATTTGGACTTTGGACAAAAATTAATGTTCAATATTGTTCTTCACAAGATTGATAATTGAGAGATGGGGGATGGGGGAGTGTGGGGAGTGTTATGTAGTAACAGGTCAGCTTCCTGCTACTTCTCTCGATCGCAAGCTATTTCATCAGGAATTAGTGCAGCCGAAACAGATAGTTCACGACTTGGCAGGTTATCAAAATAAGGCATTGATGACGTTCTGATTCAACCCTAAATAGACACTTATTACTTCTTACTTATTACTTCTTACTTAAGATAATACTATTTATAGCATCATCTTTCCCCTTTCATTTTATACTAATTTTTTCAGACAAGCCTTGAATATCTAATTGCAAACTCAACTGACTATCATCACAGACTAAAGTGCCACTAAAACCACTGCCAGAAAAATCAAAAGATAATTTACTGCCACCATCAACTTCTACTGTTGCCTCGCCAATATTGAGCTTACATTGCCCCAAATCTAATCGCACTTCTCGATTATTGAGAGTATCAATAATCAGAACTTGCTGAGCCTGCTTTAGTATTCTAATCACCAAATGGCGAACCATAAATTGGAACACCCCATGTTCTAACTGCTCTATTTTTGTTCCCTTTGGCAATCCTGTAATCACAGGTTTGGTAGTATCTACTAAATTTTTTTGAGCTTTTGGGGTAACATCTCCAGAGGAAATTCTTGTCTCTGTAATAATTTGGGAACTTGGGCGCTCTTTGGGAGCTGGTGGAGGTTCAACTGGCACTAACTGCGGATTAATTGACCAACTGCGAGCCTTTTTTAGCATTTCTGAGCGACTTCTTGAAGCCTGCGAGGTATGACCTTGTTTTCTAGCGTAGTCCTCCTGTTTTTTCTTAGTTGCTATCCAACGCTCTCGTGCAAACTGCTGTAGCTCTGTCTGAGGAGATGAGACAAATCTATCGTAAAATTCGATAGCTTCTACCAATAAACCAATTTTTTCCAGGGCAATTCCTAGCTGTGGCATCAACAGATGCTGATGCCATTCAGAAGTTGATAGCACCTGCTCTTTAAAGAACTTTTCATAAAGTCCCACTTCAGTATTGTTTACTTGCTGTGTGTCTAAATCTTCTGGTATTAATTCTGAACAAGCCAATTGATAAATAAAATTAAACTTTAAATTAGCTTTGTGGGCATCAGAAGCAGTAACTATGGGTAAATATTCATCAAGTACTTTCAAAGCCTCATGAAAATATTTTTTGCGGTATAGATACTGCAACAAAATAGTCAAAATCTTGAGTTGAACCTCTCCCTGACTTAACTTTTCAAAGCATTCTTTAACTTTGACTAGTTGATCCAACCAGATATAGACAACAAAAGCATTTTGATACTGATGGAGATTTTCCAGGACAAATGCCACATATTTAAGCCAGTGGTGATTGCGCGGTTTGCCTAACTGTTCCCACTCAGTAAGAATATTCTCATATCCCCCCAGTTGTTCCCAATATCCTAAACCTTCAGGAATGCCTAATAATAGAGCTTTCGCTTTGTTATAATCTTGAGTTTCGATAACCTCTCCATCTTCCCAGTTGCGCACTGCCTGCTCATAGTTTTGAGCACGATAAAAACATTTACCCGCTAGGGAGTTCAGCCAACTCCACCTAGATTTTAAGCTTTCTAAAAGCTCTCCAAACTGTTGCCATTGTTCCAAGTTAAAATCTTGATGATTAAGTAATTCTTCGAGTCGTTTAGCATACTCTTCTACAGCTTTTTGCCATTTATTTTTAGGAGTTAAAGCTTGATTGTTTTGTTGAAAATTATCAATTTCTAAGCCGCCATTGTTAAATTGTTGACGAATAAAAGAGGTGAAATTATTGATAGCTTCAATATCTTGTGGCGGCGCAGCCATAAAGCTTACCAAGGGATACTCTTCAGTTTTACTATCTGGATAAAGGTTATACCAAGCCACCAATTCCTCCCAACACATCCCGTACCAGAAGCAATCCCAAGCCTGCTCCTGATCACCTAATTGTAAAAAGCGTCTACCAGCCTCCTGAAAAAACTCTTCAAATTTAAGCGTCCAGGCCTCACAAACCTCTGCTTTGAAAGTATCACCAAGAGCACAGTAAAACTGTCTGGCACGTCTGAGCAAACAAGGGCTTTTTGAATTTAGTCCCTTGTTTTCAAGCTCTTGGGCAATCATGTGCAGTTCATTTTCTTGCAGTTCCTGGGCATATTTAGTATTACCAGGACTAATGGTGCAAACATTCTCTTCCCAAAGCTCCTTTTTTTTAGCATGCTGTCGCATGGCATGCAATAGAGCTTCGTCACTAGCGTATTGCCACAACTGATAGTTTCCTAGTTCCGAGTCCACCACAAATAAGTGTTCTGTTGCCCTGCTAGCGGCGACATAAAGCTTATTGAAAAAATATTCAACCTTAACTCTTTGATCTGTCGGTTGGTTGTTGAGGTTCCAAACCTTTTGATTACAATCTTCGCCAAACTTGTAGAGAATAACCTTTTTAAACTCTAATCCTTTGGCAGCGATCGCACTTAAAATATTCTTGGGTAAAGAAGTCCCTTGGTATTTAGATGCTGAATCCTCGAGGGAGGGAACAATTGCTGAGAGTACCTCATCCCCCTGAGCATAAGCTAATTCCTCTCCCTCTTCACAAGGCACGATGATCATCGTATCTCTGATGTAAGTTCTCAGTTGCTCAGTACTGATGTTTTGGTTAATGATGAATTTTTGTGGTTCTCTGAATTTGCCTTGTTGCCAGGGCATCTGGGGTTTAAGTTGAGGAATATTAAACAGTACGTGACGCCACAGCTGAATTAAATTAGTGAATTTAACAATTGGTGGACTAGAGCGATAATTAAATGAGAGTTCCTGGAAATTAATCTTTAGTTTTAATTGTTCTGCTGGATCTAATGCCCTAATTACTGCTGATTGAAATACAGTCTCAACCCTGGACCAGCTGAATCCAGTAGGATTGAGAGTTTGTAAGGGGTCTCCAGCAAAAGCAAAGGGTAAACTAGGTATTGGCTGGTATCCTAAATTATATTGGGAAAAAATAGACAGCCTCATAATCAGCTGTAGTTCTAACTTAGTAAAATCTTGAGCTTCATCGCAGAAAATTGCTGTAAAAGAAGGACTATAGCAGTTTAGTTCTAATACTTTAGCAATCAAATCCTGGTCGTCCCAGTAACCATGTTCTTGGGTAATGGGTTTATACCAGTGTTCCCAGATAGTATTGTAAATGCCTTGGTATTTCTCTAGATCAATAGTACGTGACCTACGCGGCACTTCTTCGGTGTAGTCTTCGGGAGCCATCTCACCCTCAAGAGTATAACCTTTAATAAAGGTGCGGATCACGTGCCAGCAAATTTCTGCCGAATAGCGTCTTCTCTGTGGAAGTTGGAGAGTTATTCTCTGTAGAGATGCTAAATCTGGAGTCTCTAAAGGAATAGTTCCCTGGTAGAGTTGTTTGAAACGGTGGAAAGAGATGTATTTTGAGCGAGGGAAGCTTGAAGCTAAACTATTCCCAAGAGCATCACCCTCTGTAGCTCTTAGCAATTCTAAGAGGAATTCACTGAAGGGCTGGAAGTTGAGATCAATGCTAGGCATCTCATCTCCCTGACTTCTTTCGGCAACGAAACGATGATGGGAGGAGAGCAGTTTCTTGACTCCTTCTCTGGCAACTTCTATTAATCGCTTATTATAGGTAAGAAACAAAGGTTCACCAGGCAAAGGCTCAGGGCGGCGTTTTCCTTGTTTGTTGTAATACTTCCGGTAGCAGTAGTCAGCAAATAAGTAAAGTAAAATTGTAGATTTGCCGCTACCTGCTCTGCCATTGATGAATAATGGCAGTGAACCGTTATCGATTGTTGAAGTGGAAACTGAATTGAGAATCTGTTCTTCTTCACTCGAAAGAGCAAGATTTGACTCCTGTCCTTGTTCAATCGCCAGCCAACTATCTTCATCGGCTAGCAAGTAGGCGGGATAGAAGCGTCGAGCAAAGGGCGTTAAGGCTTGCAGATACGAAGTTTCTCGCCTCTCGAAATTCTGCCCTGGAATATTGTTGGTCTTAGATTTATCAAACCAGCCAATTTTTTCACCCACCCGTATAATCTCTTGGGATGATGGCTTGTAATTAAAGGGAGCCAGTAGAAATAAGACTCCGCCAACTGTGGTACCTGTGGCTTCCAGTTCGCTGTAGAGTACGTAATGATGGTTAGATTGAGACAACCTGAAATCAGAGCAATCGGGAACAACTGACCACTGAATGGTTTTAGCTCTAATTCCGATAATAATTTGATAATAGACTTCCCAGGATTCTTGAATTTCGGGTTTTCTGAAACGCCTCACCCATTCTTCGCTTTCGTAAATTACCCAATCTGCTGCCAGATTATCCATCTCCCAACCAGGAGGTTCTAGCCAAGGTTGCAGCGTTGATGGTAATTCCGGGAGTTCTTGATTCAGGGGCTGCTTGAGTTTTACCTGGGCAAGCCAATCTTGCAGTAGCCCTAAATCCAGTTGAGTTTCGAGATAGGTTTGACCATACTCGACTGGTGCTTCCAGAAACTGTTCGTAATCTTTGTCACCGCGCTTAAAGATATCGACCAAGCATAATAGTTGCTCTTGATCGATGATCAGGATACGCCCAATCACTCTCTGGTTCAGAAGGCGGCGTTTTAAGTAGGGATATATCCTCTCAAAACGCCCTTGTACCTCATCAATTCCCTGATTTTCGAGTTCAGCACACAGTTGCTCGATGCGCTTTTGAATACCGTAGCGCTCTGCTTTAGAGTTGAACTGAGGAGTGCGATAAACGTACATTCGTGACGCTCCGCTAGCTTGATGAAAACATAACCTTAGCTGCTATTTACTATTGTCATCTAGCGGAAAAACTAATCTGGGAGTTTTTATCGAGAAAACCGATAGTCGCGCTAGAAACCCACACTTACAAGGGTAAGTGTGGGAGTATGTTGCTAGGTACACTACAAAATTGCCTTCTTCATCAACTGCTACCAGCAGAGGTTCGCAGACATCACCACGGAAAGTTCCATCTTCAGTAGGATTACGCTCTTTGAGACAAATTACCTGGTAGAACTCATCACCCCGCAGTTTCTATTGTCGCTCAAATCCCTAAAACATCAAGTGTATAACATATCTGGTGGATAGACTAATAAATTGCCCTGTTCATCAACCGTTATCGGCAGAGCTTCGCACACATCACCATGGAAAGTGCCATCTTGAGCAAGATTACGCCATGCCATAAAGTAGCAGCGTCCCTCAGGACCTTTGATTATTTTTCCGGCATAAAGCTGTCCCACGGGATCCGCCCAGAGAACTTGTGGAGGAGAAAATGGTCCCAACGGATCATCAGCAACCATGTAGAAGGTGCCAGTGAGGTTACTACCCGCAAACTCCCGTGGGGGAACTGAGAACAGCAGATAGTAGCGCCCTTGGAGTTTGACCAATTGAGTGCACTCCATGGTTGCAAAAGTCATTGGCTTAGTCAATGGAGGCAGCACTTCCCAGTCAATTAGATTTTTGGAAGTAGCATGACCAATCACGCCCCTACTTCTTGCTGGACCCTTGTTAGCGCGGGCAGTAATCAAGGCGTGGAATTCACCCGTTTCTGGATGCTTAAACACCCAAGGATCCCGCCAAGCCTCATCATGCCACATGTTAAGGTCTAGTTGCTCATAATGATTATGATCTGCCCCAAATAGAGGGTTTCTGGGATGTTTTTCCCAGTGGATTAAGTCGCTAGAGGTAGCAAGGCTAATCCGCTGGATTAATCCTTTTTCTTCTTTGTAACTACAGGTGTAAAATAGATACCATAAACCTTCATGCTGAATCGTACTTCCTGTCCAGGTAGTATACTCGTGCCGACCACCAAAGGTTCTATCAGCATATCCAGGTTCTAGAACATCAGGAAGGGTTTCCCAGTGGAGTAAATCCTTAGAAACTGCGTGACCAATGGAGACATTCCAGTGTCGTAGGTGTGGATCTCGCAAAGCTCTGGAAGCTTGTAAGTAAAATAAGTGGTAGTCGGAACCATCTTGAGCTGGCCAGAAATCCCATAGCCATTTATCTGAAAGTCGTAGAGTTGGATGAGGAAACATTAATTACCTAACTTTTGTGTAGTGTTATTTGTTCGTACAGTACCGTGATGGCTTAGATGAAAAAGTTAGCCTTTTGACTAACTTGAATAGATGAAGTAGGAAGCGGGTAGTAAGGCCAAACTATAGCTTGTTACTTATGATGCCTAAAATCACCTTTTTGCCCTAGCAGTTGCTAATATATTCCAAGATTACAAATACTAGTGGTTGATTGTCATTGGTATATTTGCTCAGTGCTGGGATCAATACCAAATCTTTAAGATACGATGGCATGTAAAAGGATGAATAAGACTATATCGCTACCAAACCATTTTAATACATATCAGTAAACTAGCTAGGAATTGTGGACTCTGGAATAGTATTTTAGAAATCGACAATTATCTTAACTTAACAGTATTGACACTCCCTACCCCATTCCTTTGAGGATGGGGTATCCTGCACCCTTGATTCAGATCAACCATTAAGGATGAATGAAAAAAGGAGATAACTTATTATAATTATCCCCTTTTATTGTTATTAATACAATTCTTAAGCAGGAAGCTTGAGTAGCATTGCATCCCACACTTGGTGTCCCTCAGGCTTTAATCGCCAATAGAGGTTAGTCAAATCTTTCCCATTCCAAGAATTGACTTTCTTGATTTCTGGATAACCCTTATCCCATAAGACTTTCCAATGCCCAGAGACATCAAGGGACAAGCTTTCGATATCTAAGCCATAGGCTACGAGTTCCTCTTCTAAACCTAGAATGAAACTGGTAGCATAGAGGTTAGACTCGGAAGATCCTTTGACAACAGGTAATTTTGAGACTGGAGTATAGGGTCCTTGTATTTCTGGCGAGACATAGTGGTACAGACTAGAGTCAGCAACAGCATTAACGTCCTCGCCAATTTGCTCAAACCAAAGAGGATTTGTCCGTCGCTGCCATACACAGAAGAATAAGTGCCACATCCCGTCTTGATAATAGACGTGGCTGCGTTCACACTCATAGACAATACCTTCCTCGCCTTCCTCTGTATTAAAGTGCGGGAACAAAGCTGGTGGTAATGCTGTATAAGGCCCTTCCAGATTATCTGCTACCGACAGACCAACACAACCTTTGTATAATTTGGAAGTTGTCTTCGCCGCAGCAGAAGTAAACATCCAATACTTGTTTTGGTGAAAGACAATGAAAGGATCACGCCACTGGCGATGAATTTGATCTGGATACTCTGGGTGGTAACAGTAATCGTAGTGTTCCCCCCAATCGATAAATTTCAGTGGTTGGGGAGGTTCCCAATCAAACTCCCAATTATTTTTAATTACTCCTTTGGAGAAACCCAAGGACTCAAAGAGTAAATTTGGTGGTTGTGGACAACCTCCATAAAAGAAGTATACAGAATTTCCTTCTCCTGACCATAAGCTTCCTGCTAACAGGTGATGGCTGCGCCAGTAATCATCTCGATCCGAAGTGAATAGCGAACCTAAATCCTTCTCTAAAGAAAAATCCTCAGCCAGAATCGCCCCGTTAATTTGCCCGTATTCCCAAAACGGACCGCCCACATCATCTGCGCAGGTAATGTAGAACAGGAGATATTTTGAGGATGACTTTGTACCTTTATTATTCTCTGGCAACATTTTAAAGAAACTTTTAACTTTTAGCAAAGGTAATCTGTGCTAGGGGTATCTGTCAAGTAATTGGCCCTTATTCCTATTGCTTGGAGTTAGGAATAAGGGTCAATATCTGGGGAATATTAAGATAAATTAAGAAGCCTCAATCTGTCTTACAGCTGTAAGAGCAGAATAACTAACACCAGCAGTTCCTTCCCCTGGATGAGTAGAATCCCCTACTAGCCAAAGGCAATTGATGGGGGTGCGAGTTGCAAAGCCAAATGGTCCAAAAGTAGATATTCTTTGACCAATACCGCCAACGATTCCTTGTTCTCTACCTGTAAAATGAGCAAAGGTGCGAGGGGTTGCTGCTTCTTGGTGGAGAATGGTTTCTGGTTTGAGATAAAAGTATTCAGCTAGACGAGCGATCGCCTTTTTGGTGTAGTTTTGTTTTAAACTGTTGTAATCCTGCTGAGAATTTAGCCACCACCTTTGAGAGTCGGTAAAAGAGGAGGCAATAATTGTTGCTTTACCTTCTGGTGCGCGTCCATCTCCTGGTTTACTGACAGAAACAAATAGAGAGTTATTTTCTGCAATTGCTCCCGAATAATCATAAAGAAACTGGAGATGGGGAGGACAATCTAAGGGAATAGCACTTTGCTCAACTCCGAGATAAATCACAAAGGCACCGGAAGCTGGCGGTAATTTTTCCACCCGACGCCGATAGCCTCTGGGCATGGCATCTCCTACAAGTTTAAGTAAATTCTGAACTGTGAGATTTGCCACCACTTGCTCAGTAGGTTCTTTCCATACTTGAGAAGTTTTCTGATTACGAATTCTCACGCCAGTAACTTTACCACCTGAGACTTCAATCTTTTCAACGCTATGGCGCATTAACAGCTTGCCGCCGTATTTTTCCAAGGCCTCAACTAAGCGATCGCTTAGTACTTGCATGCTACCTTGAAGATGAAATAGCCCCTGCGGCTCTTGGGAAACCCCTAGCGCTGTCGCTGCATAAAGTAGTGCTGTCTCATCGGCATCTACTTGGGAATAAAGTTTGAGTTGTAAATCTAAAAATGTTCTCAAACGCTGATTTTCATATAGTCCATAGCGACGCAAAGCATCCCCCACACTCATAAAGGTAAAGGGTACAGTAACTAAGGTATCAGGACGTACTGATGATAACAGCTGCCTCAAATCCCATAAACTACGTGGTGGCAGTACTGGATCACGGGCTTGAAACTTCCAGCTAGCATTGAATAAAGTTGCCATCAGTTGCCAAAAGGGTTCGCTGCCAGGAAACTGTCTTTGGCGTTCTATTTTCCATTTTTCTGGATCTCGCCAGACATTAATTGGTACACTTTCACCAGGTAAAAACACTGCACAGGCAGGATCGCAAGGCATTGCCGCTGGTAAGTCAATTTCTAATTCTTCAAAAATCCGTTTGTGAATACCACCTGCTTCTAAACCTGCAACTTGAGTTGCTCCCACATCAAAAGTAAATCCGCGACGCTTGAAGGTAGAAGCACAGCCTCCAGGTACTAGAGCTTGATCCAACACTAGCACCTGATAACCTCGACGGGCTAGTAAGGCTCCAGCCGTTAAACCGCCGATACCTGCACCAATAACTGTGACACGGTGGGTTTTGCGATTGCTAAGATTCTGGCTGGCCATGGATGAGGAATTCCGCAGTTTCGTTAAGATTTATTAATTTTAACAAATAAATGAAAACTGCTATCAATTTGGGAAAATCCAATTGTGTTAATAAATCTTACAAAAATCAACTCTAGGCATAAAAAGAAAAGCTTTATTTAGAGAAGCATATAGCAACTTAAAACCCAAAATATAGCAATTTACAGATAGGCTCTAAAGTTGCTAAGATCCTTGGCTATTTTTAGGAAATGCCAAGGTTAGACAGTGTAGAGCAACCTAAAGCTCTTTAATCACTCTGGGGAGAAAATAAAAATTGAACCTGCTTTGATCGCGTTTACGTGTCTTATAACGATTTCATTTATCTTGGCTAAAGATTCTGATCACAGGTCGACGCCACAGAGGAGGACACGCGGGGATTAATGTATAGCAAGCATTTAGTAAATTGATATTAACTAAGAGTCCTTGTCACTAAATCTTGACGCTTCAAATATTCTCTCATGAAAGTGATGGAAGAGCGCTAAATTGAGGAGTTAATTTATCAAAATCATAGCAATTGATTGCAATTATCAGATGATATCGAAACATGTACCCGAAGATAGGCGCAAGCGCGGTGTAATGCTTACGTCTCAAGGATTGCAGAAATTAAACTTAGCAAAATGCAATGCAGAATGTGAGGACAACGGCGGCAATCAATATACCCTCGAAGTCATGGGTGAGCGCACTGGTTTAGCTGCCAACAACTTGAGTAAAGTATTTGCTGGCAAAACTCAAGTTGACAAGCAAACCATCAAAGGCTCAAGACAATCAAAGGAGCAGATACTACTAAGCATTTTATCTGCTGGCGATCGCAGTGTCTTTTGGCAACTGTGGGAGCAATATCGTGAATATCTTTACAGTCGTTGCCTTCAATGGATGGGAGGCAAGCATACGGATGCAGAAGAAGCACTTTCTCGGGCTACCCTCAAAGCCTGGAATCAATTGCCAAAGTATGCACACAAAATCACCAACCTCAAAGCCTGGCTGACTAGATTAACCCATAACCTCTGCGTGGATATGCATCGAGAAAGCAAAAGAGGGGCAATTGGTATTGAAAGCCTTGAAGAAATTGCATTGGGAGATAGCTCAGAAATTGCTTCTAGCATCGACTCTCCTGAGTCAGCCCTTCTCCGTCGTGAGTTGAGCATGTACATCCGCCACGCTATTAATGCTCTGCCTTCGAGACTGCGTCATATTTTTAGCCTGCGTTGCTACCAGCAGATGTCGTCAAATGACATTGCCCAACAACTTGGTATCTCTGTAGATAACGTTGACAAACGCATGGAAAAAGCGCGAAAAATTCTGCAAAAGAGTTTGCATAACTATTTTTTAGGGTTGGATTACTCTCCTTTAGATGCCTCCCATTCCCATCCACTCAAAGGCAAAGCTAGAGCAAGCACTTCCCTTGCCAAGGAGGCTCCAAGGAGAGCCAAAAAAAGAGGGAAAGCTGTGGGAGGGATAACCCAATCCGATCAAAAAAAGGTGAGAGCTAATGCTCAAGCAGTAATCAAGATTAAGCACATTGTCGAGCAAATCAATTACAGGGTAACAGCTACATGTCTAGAAACACTGCCACATGCTTGGTACAACTATCCTGGTCCTTTGGGGTGGAGATGAATGCTCACTTGGTTTTAGAGGAAAAACCAATTAGACAAGACCAAAAGCTGAAAACATTAACTAAGTATGTGCAGCAGTATCCTTCTGGATGGAAGAAACGCTTAGAATTGGCCAGGTTGCTATGTACAATGGGTCGTTGGGAGCAGGCTGTTGAGGAATACTGCCAAGTACTCAAACGGCAACCCCAATTGCCATTGATTGAGGTGCGACTGGAACTGGGGAAAACCCTGCAGTTGATGGCAAGGGAGGCCCAGGCCATAGAGGTGTATGAGAGTGCCTTGCCATTATGCCGTAATCTAGCAACTAGACATCATCTGGGTGGATTGATTGAAGTCTGTCGCCATTGCCCTCAGCAGGCAGCTTCTATGTTCTCCTTAGCAGCATCGATAGAACCAGATAACACGGCTCACTGGCTTGCCCTGGGCCAAGTTTATCTAGATACAGAGTCTCCTCTTGAAGCCCTAGATGTATTTAATAGAGCTTTAGAAGTTCACCCAGATGATTTCTTACTATTACGCAATAGTTATCAGGCTCTGATGGCGGTGGGTAACTTTCAGGAAGCTAGGCGACGCTTAAGTAGAGCGCTAGAGTTAGCCCCTGATGACTTTCTAACTCTCAAACAGTTGGCTGATTCTCGCTGTCGCCAGGGATTAGTAAGAGGTGAGGAGGGTAAGCAAACTAGGCAGATGATTCGAGTGGCGCTGCGTCTTGCTCCTGATTCTGCTGATGCTCATGAGTCACTGGCGTACTATTACCTATTTCGAGGTGAGTGGAAAAAAACTATTGCGCTATGGAGAAAGTTTATAGAGGAACACCCCAATAGTCCTAGCGGCTGGTATTACTATGGACAATGTTTGTTCCATACAGGTGAATACCAAGGGGCGGCGGAGGCGATTCTCAAGGCTTATGGGCTGCATCAGAACAATTGCGAAATTTATCGAGCATTGTGTGAGATTTTGCCTGCTGCGGGAATAACTGCCTCTGTTGAACTTCTCCCCCAACCCATTTCCTACAAGGAGGGAGGTAAGGGGGTGAGCGAAAAAAAGAGTGGGGGAAGGAGTAAGCAGACGCGGAGACGCGGAGACGCGGAGACGCGGAGAATTGAAATTCCAACCAAAATTTCGCTCACCCGGGGTAAAGTTACCTTTACTTCAATACTGGAGGAGATGCTTGAGCTCTTTCCTGAAAGATGGAGTGTTTGGGCAACAGTTGGTCGAGTTTTGGTGGAAAGTTTCCAGGATATAGAGCGAGGGTGTAGTCTGTCTGCCAAGGGAACGCAACTTCAGCCCCAATTGGCAGATGCTTGGTTTCGCCATGGGCGGGTGTTGGCACTGGTAGGGAGACACCGGGAGGCTGTGGAAGCCTTAAAGCAAGGATGGCAGTTGTTACCCCTAGAAGGTGCTTATCTGCAATCTGTGCCCCCTGCGGTATGGCTGGGGGAGAGTTATCGGGTGATCGGTGATGATGCTAGCAGTCGGAGATGGTACCAAGAGGCTTGTGAGCGAGCTAAGAAACTGATGGCATTTAATCCGGCTACTGCTTACTACTGGCAAGGTAGAGCATTGTTGGAGTTGGGGGATAAGGCTGGTGCTATAGAGGCTTATGAAAGTGCTTTGAGTCAGCAATTGCTCTACCCTGCTCGCGGGGAGGTTGAGGAGTCTCTGCATCATTACTTGTTTAGCACTAACTAGGGTTTGCTGAATAAGTCTGGTGGAAAGGGGAGGGAACAGGGAACAGTTCCGGAGTGATTATTCATGTAAGCCAAGCCAGATTTTCATCAATTGTGCAAAGGTTTTTGGCATAATTACGCTAAAACCTTGCACTTATTTCGAGAAAAAAAGGTTGAGTTACCTCAAGGCAACCCAACCTACAAGATCTTCGACTCAGCTCACAAGTTAGTTGATTACATGATTGTTGATTGTCATTGCTTGAGTCATTGGGCTGTTATAAATGGATCCCAGTTAATAAAGTATGAAACAGGATGAAGTATACCAACCATTACTTTGATCTGTATCTGATACGTTTGTGTACCTGTATTTAATGCTTGTCCAACCCAATAACTGCCAGGAGGTTCATGACCGGGAGAAGTTTGTTGCTGTGGTTGACCTGCGGCAGTGAAAACACTCCCATTAGATACCGTAAATCCAGTAATGATAACTTGATCTTGTGATGTACCTTCACCATTAATGGCTACTGTGTTGAAGCCGATTAAGCTACCGACAGGACATTTGGTGTGTAATTCTAGTGTTCCCTCTTTAGTGCTGCCATTAGCTACCATATTGTCCATCATGTAAATGCCTTGATTGACATTTCGGCCTTGTTGAGCGGCAATGTATGCTGTGTCAACAGCAATGGTAATCGCCGTTAGCGGATTGATTTCCCTGTGTTCGGGTACGCGCACAACAGTTTTGTTGGGATGTAGAGTTTGTATCATGATTAGTCTCTTTAGTTTCCTTCTGTTGATTGGAATTGAATGCTAAAGTCTTGGAACTATGATTCAGAATCTTTATGAGTGAACATACAACGTCGGACAAACGGTCGTGCTAATCCCTACACCTTTCACCACGTTGAAAGTTATTGAATAATCAGCCTTTCCATTTGCTTGTACTTGTCCAGTCCAAATTGTGGATGAATATTGTTGTGGTGTACCACCTGCTCCAAACACGCTCGCATTTCCAAAATTCTGAATGCTGAGTGTAACATCTGAGTTGATATTAGTATTCAAGATCTGCCAACAAATCTTACTATTAGTTGTGGCATATGTCTTGAGAGAAGCTGTCCCTTCCTCTGAACTACCATTGTTATAATTACTATCTACTAGATATACACCATTTGTAGAGCCGTTTTGGAGAGCATTAGTATCCACCCAAATTTGAACAAATATGTTACATTCACTGGGATTAATTACAGGCATAACTTTGACCTCTGAAATAATTTAACTTTTGAGATAGATTTGAGAAGTTATCAAAATAAACTCTCTTATTTGATGTCCTCTGTTTCTACACCCTTAAGACGATCTCAAAATCAAATTTCTGAATTTTTTGAGTTAGCACCCATTTTTTTTGTCATGGTTAAAATACCCTCTCAGCCTTTAACAATCCCCCCCCTGGAAAATGGCGATCGCTTGAACTGTTACGAATTCGAGCGCCGCTACAACGCCATGCCTAACCTCAGAAAAGCTGAATTGATCGAAGGGATTGTCTACATGCCTGCGGCACTGCGTTTTAGAAGTCACAGTCAACCTCATGCTTGGATCATCGGCTGGTTAATCGGTTACGAAGCCACAACACCTGGTGTAGCATTGGGAATTGAACCCAGCGTGCGCCTAGACTTAGATAACGAACCTCAACCGGATGCTGTGCTTCTTATCAACGAGGAAGCAGGTGGTCAAACACGGCTGAGTGACGATGATTACATCGAAGGCGCACCAGAGTTAATTGTCGAAATTGCTGCCAGTAGTGTCGCTATTGACCTTCATAATAAAAAGCAAGCCTATCGCCGCAATGGAGTCAAGGAATATATAGTTTGGCAAGTTCTCGATCGCAAGCTTAGCTGGTTCTATTTGGACAAGGGTGAGTATCTTGAGATATCCGCTGATACCAAGGGCATTCTTCACTCTCAAATTTTTCCAGGGTTGTGGTTAGCAGTTGCAGAGTTATTAGCGGGGAATATGCAACGTGTATTGGCTGTTTTACAAGTAGGTTTGCAGTCCCCTGAGCATGCTATATTTGTCGAGAAATTAGGTAACTCCAAGAAATAAAGACGTGGGGACACCGAGACGCACCAAACTTTCAAAGGATGGGAATTTGACCCCATTTTCCTTGACAATCCGATAATAATGTCCGAGCTTAGAGTGAGGGGTGCGAGAATTCCATCCAATAATGATCATCATGATTAAACCATAATCTCTACAGGTGGCATATCAAAAACATCTACTGGTTCAAACACCTTTTCTATACCATAAATCCTCAACTCAGTAGTACCAGACTTATCGAATTCATCGAGGACGAAGAAACTTAACTGATTGTCAGTAACTTCAAAAACTGTAGTGTTGCGATCGCTAACCGCTCTCGTCCTGCTAGTCTGGATATTAGCATCCTCACGCTCAGCTAACAAATAAGCTTGGTCATCATGCCACCAGTAAATTGCATCGCGGTCTAAATCATTTTCACTGGTATATAGTGACCAAGTAACCTCATAGTAACCATTTTCCAGACCAATCCAACTACCATAACTGCCCTCAGTCCCTAATCCAGTTAACTCATCGCGGTTCCCAGTTAGTTGCTCACTGATAGTGCTAATCGCTCTATCGCCTCCACCAGTAGCAATGCCTGTATACCCCTCACGTAGGTTAATATCGCCAGTTTGGATATCAGGATTGATATTAATTGGTTCCGGTGGTGTGTAATCTAGTTGCTCTGAATATTGGAAGTTTTCAATAGTAAAATCAGTGGTGCCGCGCTTATCCACTTCGTCTAGGGCAATAATGGTCAGATAATCATAAACCACATCTACTGTCGCGGTTATGTTTTCCTGTACCCACCTGGCTGAGGATATCTGTTGAGCTGATGCACGTTCACCTATTTTAGTTAGCTCCTTGCCATTCCAAGCATACAGAGCATCATGATTATCTCTATCACTTGAATACATTGACCAATCAAAGGAGTAGATACCAGATTCTAAGTCAGTGAAAGTTACTGCTGTTCCTTCTGTGCCAAAGTTTTTAAGATACTCCTTATCACCCATTGTCCATTGTCCCAGACTGGAAGCAGCACGGTCATATTTTCCAGTGGTAAGAGTAACTGAATCGCCCTCAATCTTGGCATTACCGATACTGTCAGTGGGTGTGATGCCAGTGAGGTTTGCCAAGTACCCACCATTGAGGTTGAATTGGCTAGAATCACCAAGCCACTCAATTCCTGATATTCTCAAGTCTGTATCATTACTAGCATCATTGCTATCAAGTAGAACAAAACCCCATTGATCAGACAGAGCATCGACATAGATTGAGATCGTACTGTTACTAATGTGTACTGGATTTATTTCTACCAATTCTTGACCATTCCAGAACAAAAGGTTTGCTTGATCATAGTCACCTCGCATATCAAAAGTTAGCTTATGCACACCGGAATTAGTATTCCACAAACCAGCACTACCTGAGACACCGTAGGGTGACAAATCTACTGCATTTTGAAAGAATTGGTCTTCGAGCTGTTCTACTGAAAATTCGTATCTGTCAGTTCTTAGTTCAGTACAGTAGTCCCGTAGAACCACACTACCCATGAAATTGATTTCTTCTAGTGGGTAAGCAACTGGTTCTGGTAGGATACTTTCATAACTAAATTCAATAACTCCATTACTGGCTAAATCATCATCGGGATATTCCAATTCCCCAGTTGTTCGAGTAAATAAAGTAGCCTCTGGTGAATCAATTCTAATCTTGAATTGATTTACTTCTCCTACAAAATACTCCCTGTCAAACTCCAGGGATTCACTAAAACTTTGCCAACCGTTGCCAAGGTTGTAACTTGCTGCACCGCCCTGGAGTTCAATGCTGATGGTGTCTAAACTGTCAGGAGTCTGGAAGTCCCAGAAGTTAAATTTATATTCTCCAAGTCCTAGGTTTAACTCCAATCCATCAGTGTTGATTGTGTACATGTCCCTGATTAGTGTAATTGCATTTCCAACCTAGTCAGGTAATGTATACAATCTTGTTTATTTATCATGCTGAGCAATTAATATACAAACTTAACAAGGAATACTGATAGTGTGACAATAGGCGAGGATGAAATTCATCATTACTTATTACTTATTACTTATTACTTATTACTTATTACTTATTACTTATTACTTATTACTTATTACTTATTACTTATTACTTATTACTTATTACTTATTACTTATTACTTGTCACTTATCACTTATCACTTATTACTTATTACTTATTCTGAAACTCCATCCAGCGGCGAGTGCCGAAGAATTTACAGGAATAAGAGGCAATTTCAGCTGCAGCTACTAGTGATTCCGTGAATTTTTGTTGTAAGATATAGTGGCAGAAGGCACCGTGAAAAACGTCACCAGCACCGAGGGTATCAACGACCTCAACTTGCGGCACTGGTAATTTACCTGAGACGCCTAAGCTGAAGTATTGAATGTGTTTTTCTCCTTGGGTAATAGCAATGTGGGGAATACCCAACTCTTGTAGGTAAGTAAAGACTTCCTCACTGTTACTACAACCTGGCGGATAGAAGTTGGCAGAGCAAACTGCATAATCCACGAAGGGTAAAACTTTCTCAAATCCAGGTTTCCAACTACCGCCATCAATAATAACTGGGATATTATTTTTTTGAGCTAAGGGAGCGTAGGCAATGCTAAGAGCCATTTGATGACCATCAATCATCACTAAATCTACCCCAGTATAGATATTAGCAGGCATTTGCTCAGTGCTGGCTTGAATCTTGGTAGCATTGATGGAAATAACTGCTCTTTCACCCGTAGCTTCGGTGATAATAATAGAAGAAACTGGTGGTGGCTCAGTATAGTCTGGGGCAAGGTCGGTGATACTTACTCGATAATTTCCTAGGTCAGAGCCAATGAGCTGAGTAATTGGGTGAGTACCAACCACGCCTAAAATTTCTGCTTGATTGCCAAGGTATCCGAAGGTTACTGCTGCATTTGTTGCTGGTCCACCAGCGGAGACAGTATAGTCAGAGGCAGCAATCTTTTCGTTGTTACTTGGAAGCTTGCCACTTAGATAAACGAAGTCTAAAGTAACTATGCCTATAAATAAACCTTTTTTTACCATATTTTGGTACTATGTAACTTTTTGCAGCCAGAACTCTATAATCCTACGATCAGGATACAAATGGGAACACTTTATGTAGTAGGGACACCAATTGGTAACCTGGAAGATATCACCTTCCGGGCAGTGGGGATATTAAAATCGGTGGATATGATTGCGGCAGAGGATACACGCCATACAGGCAATCTCTTGCAGCACTTTGAGATTAAAACTCCCCAAATAAGTTACCATGAACATAATCAGCAGCAGCGCATACCACAGTTGCTCAGTAAGCTCAGTGAAGGAAAAGATATTGCTTTAGTCACTGATGCCGGGATGCCGGGAATCTCTGATCCTGGCTATGAGTTAGTGAAAGCATGTATTGAGGCAAAGGTATCAGTGGTACCAGTGCCCGGTGCTAATGCAGCAATTACAGCACTGATTGCCGCAGGGCTACCTACAAACAGATTTGTGTTTGAAGGCTTTTTACCAGCAAATGGACAAGATAGGCAAAAGCACTTAGAATCTCTGCCAGCCGAAGCCAGAACTTTAATTTTTTACGAGTCGCCACACCGCCTCCGGCAAACCTTGCAAGACTTAGCAGATTACTTGGAACCACTGCGTTTAATTGTACTGGCAAGGGAGTTAACTAAGTTACATGAACAATTCTGGCGGGGAACAATTAGAGATGCGATCGCTCATTATAATCAGCATGAACCTAAGGGAGAATTTACTATAATCGTTGCCGGTGCACAGTTGGAGATGGCAATGCCCTCACCAGAGGCATTAAAAGCCGAGTTATTCGAGATTATGTCTCAGGGCGTATCGCGATCGCAAGCTAGCCGACAATTAGCTCAATTAACTAAACTCCCACGGCGTCAACTATACCAGATGGCTTTAGCATTACCAGCTCCACCTATACCTGAATATGAAAGAGATCATCAGAAAAAGACAAAGCATAATCACACTAATAGCTAGTTTATCAATAACTCTAATCGCTTGTGGCGAAATCAAGGCTCCGCCGACTACAGAAAGTTCGCCACCCCCTGCCAGCGAGAGTAAGGCTACAGAGAAACAGACTACTGCCGTTACCAATTCTGTTAATACCTCTAAAACTCAGCAGATTACAGCAGAGGGCATCGGAGTAGCCAAGCTGGGCATGACTTTGGGGGAACTAAAAAAGACGCTGCCAGAGAATACCGAATTTAAGGTAGAATCTCCTTTGATTGTAGACTGGGATGCGATCGCTGTCAGCCAAGATGGAGATGTACTCTATTATATTCTGTATCCAGCAGGGGAGACTTTTGAAGATTCAGATACCATTGAAACTTTACTAACTGACAATCCTAATTATCGAACTGCTCAAGGAATTGGCCCAGGAACAACAATTACAGAAGCAGAGGAGATTCATGGAGATGCCACCTTGTCTTTTAACTGGAGCAATGAGGCTAGGGAATACGTTGAATTTGACAAGCTATCTGAAGAAGATATCAAATTCCGTACTCAGCAGATGCCTGGGGATGATCAATTTGCAGGTATTTATAACTCCCCCGAAACTGAAGAAGTCAACCAGACGGATAAATTTAAGGAAGCTGCCTCTATTGGCTCAGTGGAAATTTATCTAAATTTGGGGGAAAAGGAGGAGCTATAATAAGCTCCCACGCATTTAAGTTGTGTATTCAGGGAGAGGGTTTGAAGAATTCTAATTCAACCTTGCCTAAACTTCTCGGAATACCTCAAAAGAAAACATCTCAGTCAAGGTACGTAGATAAGGTAAAAAAGTTGCCATATTTTCCGGAAGCAGGCACTGATGCATTTCCCAGCCCATAATTCTGAGCATCTCCTGTACTAATCTCCAGCTTACTTGCAAGCGAGGATATAACAACACGCACAGAGGAAAGAGCTCTCGTTGTACTGAGGAAAGTTCTTGATCCAAAACACACAAGCACAGGTAAACTTGAAACATTTCCACATCGCGGATACTAGCAGTTCTAACTTTAATTTCTGTCAGAGAACCGCTGTAGCTTCTATAGTTAGGGAAGGATTGACATACTTGTTTGCACACCGAGTAAGCAATTTGACTACTGACTGGTAGAAGTTGGCGAACAGCAATTAGAGCCGGTGAATTATAGGCATGGTTGGCTGCTGCTTGATAAGCAGCCTGTAGTGGCATGTACATGTGGTCATCCATTACCTTCAAGTAAGGTGTCCACAACAATTGTTCGCTTGGTAAGAGCCACTCAAGTAACTTTTGACCAGTATAGTGGAACTGCATACTGACAAAGCCAATAGCACGTCGGTCAATGCTAGTGTATTTCTGTCGTACTCGACCAAAATCTTTCCCCACAATCACTGACAGACGTTGGGGAGTTTCTTGCCGTGCATAAGCATCTAAAACTGTTTGAAACAGATAGCGGGTATCGGCAGCAATCTCCAAGGGATGGATCAAGTCTAGATTGATGCCGTGGCGTCGAATATCTTTCGAGAGCAACTTTTCTGTCAAGGACCAAGCTTGAGCACTGGCTAAATTGAGATTGTACATTAGCTTCTCAGCAGTCAGCTTTCGATTTGCTTGAGAAGTAACGTCCTCAAATTTATCAGTGTTAATACATTCTGACTCCTCATCCTTAGTGGTGACGGCAAGATAATATTTCCGCGCCCACAGAGCAGCCAGAGAAGCAAAGTTAGATTTTGATGATGGGGAGGTAGATGCTAGCAGAGAAGGATTGTCAGGTTGAGAGGCTAAAACCGAAACCTCAGAAGAGTGAACTTTAACTACTGCTGATTTGGTCTGATGCACGTCGCTGCTTGCCGATGAGTGAGTCATTTATTGTCGCGGCTGTTGGAGGAGGTGGGATAAGCAGTATTCTTACTGGTTATTGCAAGTGAAAGATCAGAGATTTTACTTTTTTAAAAAAAAATTAAGATTTCTAATCAATTGACAACACATTGCAGTCAAAGCTACTAAGCCACTCAGTTGGATTCAACTCCCCCATGTCAACACAACCACAACCAACCCCAGCCCCATGGCACGGCAATTTAGAGTTAATCTACGCCCACCGCGACGGCAAAACCCAGTTAACTTACAATAAAATGCGATCGCCTTTAAAGGTACAGCGACCATTTTATCCAGAAGGTCGAGTAGTTTGCCATAGCGTAATTTTACATACAGCAGGAGGTATAGTAGGAGGCGATATCCTCTCCTCATACATACACCTCCAACCAAATGCTCAAGCCCTAATCACTACCGCTGCTGCTGCTAAGATTTACCGCAGTAATGGACTTGAAGCCAGACAAAGTATCCAGATACAAATAGCTCCTGGCGCTCGCTTGGAATGGCTGCCCCAAGAAGCCATAATATTTAATGGCGCTGTTTACCGACAGGACTTGCGAGTAGAATTAGCACCAGGAGCTAGTTGGTTGAGCTGGGAAGTTACGCGCTTTGGTCGTTCTGCCAGAGGAGAAAAATTTTTGCAAGGCCAGTGGCGCTCGCACACTGAAGTTTGGCAGCAAGGAAAACCTTTATGGATTGACAGGCAATGGCTACCAGGGATCGAGGAAGTTTTGAGCAGCCCCCATGGCTTAGCGGGAAAACCAATAGTAGGAACTCTCGCTTGCTTGGGGCAAACAATATCACCAGAGATAATTGAGCAAGTCAAAGAACTGTGGAAAACTAAGGAAGGGATTGGAGAAGTAGGTGTCACCAGGCTACTTTCAGGGTTATTGTGCCGCTATCGTGGCGCTTCCACCACCGAGGTAAGAAACTGGTTTACTCAAGTTTGGCAACTGCTACGCCTATCTTTTTCCGGACATCTCCCTAATAAGCCAAGAATATGGCAATAATAGCATTACCCATTTACAATATCATGTCTGTCGAATATAACTCAAGTGATAAACCATGAACCATGAACCATGAACTATGAACTATGAACCATGAACAAAGCTCAAAACCATAACTACTAACAGATAATATGCAACTATCGCCCCAGGAAAAAGATAAACTGCTAATTTTCACAGCAGCCCTGTTAGCAGAGCGACGTAAAGAGAGAGGTTTAAAACTAAACTACCCAGAAACTGTTGCCTACATTTCTGCTGCCATCTTAGAAGGAGCAAGAGAAGGGCGAACTGTAGCAGATTTAATGAGTTACGGGACAACCTTACTGAAGCGAGATGATGTCATGGAAGGCATACCAGAAATGGTGAGCGAAGTGCAGGTAGAAGCTACGTTTCCCGATGGTACTAAACTAGTCACGGTTCATGAACCGATTCGCTAACACTTATCAGTGATCAGTATATAGTGTGCATTGAAGAAGGAGTTAACTGTTCACTGTTAACTATTACTCTCCATCGTGTCCGTATATGATACGACGTAGTTTCTTGATAGGATAATTAATTTGATTACTCCATACTCTTGTTTCTGCTGTTTGAGCTTGGAGACTCTCAAGATTTTTCAGGCATTCTTGCAATAAATCTAGGTCTTGTGCCAGAATTTTGTTAATATTATCTATTTGTTCCTGAATGGCAATATGACAGTTGTCTGAATCTCTTCTACTCACTTCTCTAATTGCCGTTAAATGCTTGAGTATTTTTCTGGGACTCATGGAAAAATAGTTGCTCAAATATCATTAAGTTATTCGCGAAACTAGCGGCAAACCAGAAACATAACTTTAAAGATTATGTGAATATATGTAAATAAAATCAATTCAGCAATTGCTGCACAATAAACTAGAAATGAAAAACAAACCTAAAAAATAGTTGAAGATGATCCCAGGGGAAATAATTGTACGAGCAGAGGACATTGAACTCAATGCTGGTAGAATAACTTTAAGTCTATCAGTCGCCAACACAGGCGATCGCCCGATTCAAATTGGCTCCCACTTTCACTTCTATGAAGTTAATGAGGCATTGAGTTTTGAAAGGGAGCAAACCAAGGGTATGCGCTTAGATATACCAGCTGGTACAGCAGTTCGCTTTGAACCAGGTGACGAAAAAGAAGTCACCTTAGTACCTTTTGCAGGTAGTCGTCAAGTTTACGGTTTTAATAGTATAATCAGCGGTTTATTAGATTGAGTGTCAAGACGTAAAATTACAAATCAATACCGATTTGTAATTTAGCTTTCATAGTCAAATAAATATAGTATGTAGCACCCCTCATACCATTTAACCCTAAGTTTGATACTTTCATAGATGGCAAGGAAGATCCAGGAGAATTTATTTGTGTCAACAATTTATTTGATTGTTATTAGGCATTAACGTTGGAGATACTTATTTTCTCTAAACCAATAAAAATAGCCTGGTACAAGATGAGTATAGAGGGTTAATCAACGGTAATACTCCCTGAGCATAGCAATAGAACTATCACTAGCTATGGTTATGAATATCTAAAAACTAGAGCTATCAAGCTTGTTAACAAAATTCCCGATCAAACAAAATTCGCAGATGAGATTTGCGAAAACCTGCCCTCTACTCGTGTTGTTGAAATTTGTGATTTAAGTCTTTAGGGGCGATGCCATGATTAAACATGTTAAGTATGTTGATCAAACTTTTCAAAGTAATCTTGAAACACACTTGTTATCAGGGAGTCGAGAAAGTAACTCACTAGTGGAGTTAGAAAGAGATTGTGACTCTCGAGCTTTGGATTCTAGTCAATTAGAAATTGTAGCGAGGGACTCAGATTTAGGCTTTGACTCCCTTGAAAATAGTGAATTCTTTGCTGAGAGTCCAGCAATTACTAATCGTCAGGTGTTGAGCCAGTTGTTGTTAGAGGAACTGCAATCGGCGCGATGCTGGCAAGAGCAAACTCTCGCTGAGGCGGCAGCGGAAATTCAACTACTGCTTAAGCAATTGGCACAAAATCAACCTACTGCCACCAAGGAGGAACAACAGGCTTTTGTCACTACCGCCATTGTTCCCCAGCAAAGAGAAAGGTTCTTGAGTGCTTTGCAAGCAGGTTGGCAGACAATGATCAAAGAGTTCTTTGAGCAATCCTACTTTAACTTGGGAATTGCGGTCTTGGAAGAATGGCAGAAGTCAGAGTAGCATTTTAATTGCGGAATCTACCAGCCAAGTCGGAACGTGAGTTCAGAAAACAAAGAAAAATTTGCAATAGAGTACCAAGCAGGAAAAGCAGCATTTGAGCGAGGTGAGTATCGAGTTGCTCTCCAGTGCTTGCTGGCAGCAACGGCTCTCATTAATCGCAACTCCCCGATGGGAGGAGAAGCACAAATTTGGCTAGTGACAGCCTATGAGGCTGCAGGGCAAAAAGCGGAAGCAGTCGCTCTTTGTGAGCAATTGAGTAAACATCCTGACCTCAATACCCGCAAACAAGGCAAACGTCTACTCTACATTTTACAAGCACCTCAGCTGACCAGACCAGCAGAATGGATGATAAAAATTCCCGACTTAGGAAAAATTGCAGACACTGAACCCAAAAATATTCGCGGTAGTGGTAATCTTAACAGCACTAAGAGTAATCGACGCCCAAGACCAGAACCAGAACCAATCGATCCTAGTCTAATCAACACCAAAGATAATCAATTCATCTGGGTGAGTTTAATCGCCCTCGGTTTGACAGTAGGTGGATTAATTTGGTTTGGTGTTTGAGTTTTGGGGAACTCCAAAAAATAAACTATCCAATTCACTTAGAACACGACGTAAAGATCCTTCTCTCCATCCCCCTCTCTTCTGCTGCTCGATGGAATATTTTTTTATTTGGAAATCCCTTGTTCATGGTTCATACCTGCTTCAATCCTGTGAGTGTCAAGAGATTTACAGTTCAGGATTACAATGAACAATCAACTATAGATAATACCATCAGGCATAATTGCTCCTCTGAGGTTAGTTTGAGTAAGGTTAGTGCCGCTAAGGTTAGCATTTTTGAGGTTAGCTCCCCTCAGATTAGCTTGAGTAAGGTTAGCGCTGCTAAGGTTAGCCCATCTGAAGTCAGCCCATCTGAAGTCAGCTCTTCTGAGGTCAGCTTCGCTAAGGTCAGCACTCAACAGATAAGCTCTACTGAGGTGAGCTTCCCTTAGATTAGCTTGGTGGAAGTTAACTCTGTAAAGGTAAGCCCCAATTAGCTCAGCTTCGTAAAGGTTAGCATGACTCAGATCAGCACCGATCAGGTTAACTGTAATTAATTCAGCTTGGCAGAGTTTAGTCCTTCTCAATTTAGCCTCACCCAAATTAGCCCCTCTCAAGTCGGATTTACTAAGATCAGTTCCGATTAGATTAGTGGCAATTAAGTTAGCTTGACGGAAGTCAGCCCCTCTCAAACTAGACCCAATCAGGTTAGCCTCAAAGAGGTTAGCCTCTCTGAGATTAGCTTTGATCAGTTGAGCATTGACTAGTTCAGCTTGTTGAAGATTAGCATGGCTCAAATTAGCATGGCTCAGATTAGCGCCTTTGAGGTTAGTCTGCTGGAAGTTAATCCCTTGGAGGTTTGCCTCTATGAGGTTAGCTGCACTTAGATTTGGTTCTATGTGTAAGTTCTTTGCTCTCCACTCAACCCACCTTAGTGGATTCTGGTTCAGTAGCGCCAGATGCTCTACATTTGACATCATCAAGTCTCCAAAGGGTACTGCAAACAGATTGCCAAGCAATCTCCTTAAAATTATTATTTAGGGAACTCCCAGAAATAAATTATCCAATTTACTTGCCAACTCGATGATCTGATTGTGCTTCCCCTGCCTCCCGGAGTTTCCTCTGCGATCGGATATTTTTTTATCGAAATTAATATGGGTCAAATCCCTATCCAAGAAAGTCTGAGCGTCGACCTGTCGACCTGTCCCCGCCTCTTTAATTGCAAGTCCCTTATTCTTTGCGATCGCCAGCAGGGTTTTCACGACCAGTTACATTTTCAATTGCCGCCAATGCTGCCTTAGAACCTGCAATAATGTCCCTTTCTTCTCCACCGAGGTAGAGACGCCCAAAGCTTCCGACTGCTTGCACCTGTAGGATATTAATCAAAGCAGCCTTTTCTGCTTCGTTAGCAGCCAAAGCAGCATAGGTAGCAGGCTGAACTTCTAACACGTAAAGGGTTTGTCCAGCCAGAAGCATCTGCCCACGCCGATTGCGGTTAATCAGCTGAGCTTGGTAGGCATCAATATTGCGGATAATCTGGCTAGAGACAACTTGCGGTTTAAGACATTCTTGTTCTCTGACTCCGAGGGCTTCCAAAATTGCCTTACCAGCAGCCCTAGTTTCCCCCTGTTTATTGGAATGAACTTCCAGAAGGCCATAAAGTCTCTCAACAAACTGCACCCCTGGACGAACCGCAGCCGATTTCAGGGCAACATCGGTAATCCGGTTAATTTCAATACCAGGTGAGATTTCAATCCACAGCGATGTATCACCCGGTAATGGCAAAAACCCTAGCGCTACCGTTCCAATGTAGGCGGCGTGCTGAGGCTGCAAACTGTCTAGAAATACGTAACTGCGCAGTTGTGTACCCAAGGTTTAGATCTCCGTAGATGGCATAAAACGGAAAGAAGATGCAACCTTCGAGTTTACCGCACTCGCTCTTGATATCTAGCATTTTTGGTGAAACTTACCGTTCTTTTAAAGTTATAGAAAACTGAGGGCTACGCTGTTCCCATTCAGGCAAAGCTCTAAGCAGTATTACCGCCAACATCTAGTGCTGACAGTTTGACCAAGAGTTCCCAGTTAGAGACGCTATAGTAATCATGTCTTCGATTAACTACAGCGCTTACCTGTATTTGCTTATTTAGTTTGTTCCACCAGTGCCAGACGTGCTTAGTTGAATTCACTTCAACCAAGGCGGTTAAGGCACTGGGCAATCTTTCACTCAATCTCATGCCGCGCCTAGCTATTACCAGCGCAGCACTCTCGTCAGAAGGTAAGCCATACATTCGGCTGTACTTCACCAGCCCAATCAATTTTTCGCTCTAAATGCGTGATGTAGCGCTTTTTGTGGTGAACTTGAAATCTAAGATTTTGCCAGTTGGTTTCTCGATATTTCAGAGAGCAAGACAGAGGAAAGTTACAGCCAGTCTTGCTGTGCTGCCAGTTTCTCTTGGCGTAGAACTTTCGACCTAGAGACAGCCGCCGTAGAGCCTTTTTTAACCACTCGTTGGCGCTTTTGAGCTTCCCACTTAATTGCTTGATGTGATTAGCTCTACATTCCTTGGCAGAGTCTACCGCTCCCTTAGCACTGGAAATTACACCGTTAGCATGACGCTTGTTAATTATGATCCGACTACTTAACAGCACCAATTAGAAATAAAAATGACCAGCAAGTCTTAGCTGTAGTAGCAAGCTGCTGGTCAGGATGAAGGAAATTCTAAAAACTAAATAAAAATAATCAAGCTAAACAACAAGAATTGTCTTGTCAATCAAGATCAAGTTGAGTTGTTGGAGACAGGATAATACTTGGATTACCACGACGGTCAAATTGCATGCGCTTGGTGCGATTGTGACCAATACCACCTCTCTCATCGTACCACCTAAAAGCATTGCCCCGACGACCATTAAACTGGTCTCTGCGGTGACTTTGACGCTGTGCGCCTACTAAGTTACTGGCTTCCTCCTCTGATACCTCCTTCCACAATTGTGTTGTTGACTCTATCTCGTTATTTACCTCGACACTGAAGTTGTCGGCTTGTTGTTGCTTTTGTTTTTCTATACCCATGTTGTTGTTAATCAAGCTCCATTACCTTTTTATCGTTTTCTTTCTCTACTTTTCAAGGGATGTAATCGCTTTTATAGATATGTTTAATGTTCTTGTTTTTTTGATATTAATCTTTTCATTAAACACCCAGATTTTGTTGTAATTTTAACTGAATTTTTGACTTTTTATGATGCGGTTTAATAATACTAACATCTCCAATCTGCAATCTTGTTCTTCTGACTTGAGGGCTGTATAGCCAAAACTAGAAGTATTAAGCTCATCTCATGCTTAAAAGCAGTGGGATTGGAAGTCGTAAAGCTATGCTCCTACAGGTCATGCTAGAGTGACTCCTACCTAAAACTTCTCAGCATAGCTTTGCTCAGAGCGCTAACGCCAACGCTAAAACTTGCTGGCAAGAACAAGAAGCAAGCTAAATCGTTAATCGTTCCTTGAGCCCTAAACTATGAACTATGAACTATAAACTGAGGTAGCTGGATAGAAGCAAGTAAGTTTCAAAAAAACCTAGTATAAATGATAGCTAAATGATTTAATAAATGCCCTTTCCATAGCTGACATTTCAATTTTTTCAGCGGGACTGTAGCCAGCTCTTATTGAAACCTGAAATCTTTGAAGTGTCCTCTTCCTTCTTCCCGCTTCCCTAGCAACACTGGTATTTTCACGTATCAAATAGAGTGGCTATAGGATATTTTTTCGATAAAGATTCCGGGACAAGTGAACTGGAAGTTGAAATCTATGCAGGTGGCTGACAGCTAGAGTTAGCTTTTGCCCAGACATCTCAAGAACACAGGTAAAGTCTCGAAAGCAGGAACACAAGTTGATGAAATTCACTTATCGCGGGATCAGCTATGAATCTAATCTCCCTACCTTAGAAATGATAGAGAGCAAGATTATTGGCAAATATCGCAGCGTAGATTTTAAAATTCGGCGTCTAAAGCCAATTCTGGTGCCCCATTCCACCTTGAGGCTCAAGTATCGTGGAGTCACTCACCTAGCTTTTGGACATTCCTGGTATCCATACTATGTAGACAACTTGACACCTAAGGGGAAGTAACGACAGATCTAGAAGGTCAACAACGGTATAAAGACAACAGAGCGAATCTAATTAATTCCGCTCTGTTGCTGGTTTCCGTTTTTCTGAGCAAGCTGCTGACGTACTTTTCAATTGTTCTGGGACTAAGGTAGAGTTCATTGGCAATTTCAGTATTAGATATACCTTGAGTCAGTAAATCCAAAACTTCCTGTTCTCGCTTAGTCAAGTGGATATCTGTAGGCTTAGGAACAATTGCCTCATTTTGTATCTGGTTTACTTGGTTGCTAGATGCCTGTGTAGTGGGAGGGAATGCTGGAGGTGAGTGTACTCCACCGCTGGAGGAAAATCGCAACTCGGCTTGCATCATCTGCGATCGCTCTAGGAGATTGCGAATTACTGCACCCAATTCCTCCATTTCAAAAGGTTTAGGTAGATATACGTCGCATCCTGACTGGTAGCCGCGAATTCGCTCCTTAGTACTGCTGCGCTCGGTTAAAAAAACCACTGGCAAGAGGCGTAGCGCTGGTTTCTGACGGACTTTTCGCACCAGTTCATAGCCGTCCATTTTCGGCATATTGATATCTGTAACAATCAGGAGTGGATGATTCGTATCAATAAGAGATACTGCTTGTTGTCCATCTTCAGCGGTGATCACTGAATAGCCTGAAAGTTCCAGGTAATCGCTTACCGAAAGCCTGGTTCCTAAGTTGTCATCTACTACTAGGATCATCAATGGCATGGCTTGCTGAGGTAAAAGCGGCTCCGTTATTCATTTTTACAGTAAGTACGGTAAACTGCACCTATCAAACTTTAAACCATAGCAGGGCGCTCTAGCTGTGCTAATCTGGCTTGAACCTCTTCTAAATCATAAGGAAAAGGTCGTTTTAAGAATCCTTGAGTTAAAAAAAGCTTTACTTCTTTAAAGTTCTGTTAACGGAGAATACTGTGCCAAGCCAACTCGAAGCCTTCTGGATGCCCTTCACTGCCAATCGGCAGTTCAAAGCCAAGCCGCGCTTACTTGCCCAAGCCAAAGACATGCACTACACTAGCCATGATGGTCGTCAAATTCTTGACGGCACAGCCGGCTTGTGGTGTGTAAATGCCGGTCATTGTCGCCCTAAAATAGTCGAAGCGATCCAGAACAAAGCAGCACAGCTAGACTTTGCCCCTACCTTCCAGATGGGACATCCCGATGCCTTTGAACTGGCAGAGCGCTTAGTTAAACTCATGCCAGGGGATTTCGATCATGTATTTTACGCTAATTCTGGTTCAGAAGCAGTAGAGACAGCCCTAAAAATTGCGGTCGCCTATCATGCAGTCAGAGGTGAAGGTACGAGAGTGCGTTTGATTGGGCGGGCGCGTGGTTATCATGGTGTCTGCTTCGGTGGTATTTCCGTTGGCGGTATCGGTAATAATCGTAAGCTCTTCGGTAGCTTGCTCCCTGGCGTTGATCATCTACCTCACACTCACAATTTAGAGCATAATGCTTTTAGTCGTGGTCAACCTCAATGGGGAGCCCATCTGGCAGATGAGTTGGAGCGTATAGTTGCCTTACATGGTGCCTCAACAATCGCCGCTGTCATTGTCGAACCTGTGGCTGGCTCCACTGGCGTACTGATTCCCCCAGTAGGCTATCTAGAGCGCCTGCGGGAAATCTGCACCAAATATGGCATTCTCTTAATTTTCGATGAAGTAATTACCGGCTTTGGTCGTCTGGGGGCGAGTTTTGCTACAGAATACTTTGGTGTGATGCCGGATATGGTAACAGTTGCCAAGGGTATTACTAGTGGAACTGTACCGATGGGGGCAGTATTTACTCGCCAAGGAATTTATGACGCCTTTATGAAAGGTCCAGAAGGTGCGATCGAACTATTCCATGGTCATACCTATTCTGGTCATCCCCTTGCCTGTGCCGCTGCCTTAGCAACACTTGAACTGTACGAAGAAGAGGGTTTATTCCAGCGTGCAGCTGAACTAGCTAATTATTGGCAAGATGCAGCCCACTCTCTCAAGGGTTTACCCCATATCATTGATATTCGCAACTTGGGGCTAGTGGCAGCAATTGAGTTGGAGCCGATACCAGGAAAACCAACAACAAAGGCAATGGATTGTCTCCAGCGTTGCTATGACACAGGATTGCTGGTTCGTACTGCTGGAGACATTGTGGTTCTATCTCCGCCCTTAATTCTTGAAAAAGAGCATATTGACCAAATGTTTGAGATGCTGGCAGGTGTATTGAAAGAGTTGCCCTAAATAATAAGTAATCAGTAATCAGTAATCAGTAATACATGACAACAAGAAGATTTATCGGAATTAATTGGGGTCAAATACCTCACTGTCTATAAGGTGCATAAAATTAGTTGGGGCCAAATCCCCATTCAATTTGTCTGGTGTGTCCCCGTGCACCCGTGTCCCCGTGTCCCCGCGTCTTTGATTGTAAGCTAAAACACATCTAATTTGCATAAACAAAAATCATCTGTTTCTTGTGGAATGGCTGTGGGATGGGCGTCTCGCCCATCCCCTGCTGTCCAATCTATGATATATTTAACCTTCAATCGTGAGAAGTCCTACTCCTACCACGAAGTGGAGGTGTCAGGATGAATCACGAACCGGATCTGGCATATTATTAGATTTCATGTGCTATCATAAGTGGCGTAGGTGTAACCCAATTAAATGCAGAAATGCAGCCTACGAATACAAAAGAAATCTCTAACAATAAGTCCCTAGGGCGTAGGGCTTCAAAGCTCAGTCAATGTCGTCAAAGACGAGTCGCTGAGAAGCCGACACTTACTCGCTAGAGAAGTGTGGGTGCCTCACCAAATCCTGCTGTTTCAGCGCGGGTAATGTCAAACTATTTAACTTACACTACTCTGGAGTGCCGACCAGATAGCTACTACGATTGGTACAATCAGGGTAACGCCTTGCGCGACCAACAGTGCTACCAAGAAGCTCTCTACAGCTATGACCGAGCTTTGGATTACAAACCCCATGATTATTGGTCTTGGTACTGGCGAGGTGAGGTTCTAGATGCTTTAGGACGTTTAGAAGAAGCGATCGCCAGCTATGATAAAGCTTTAGAATATCAACCAAATGATTACTGGGCTTGGTGCCAACGAGCTAGCCTGCTGCGGCAACTAGCTCGTTATCAAGAGGCAATCACCAGCTATGACCAAGCCCTACAAGCACGACCACAGGATTACTGGGCTTGGTATAACCGTGGGCGCGTGGCCTTAGAGGATCTTGATTGTTACCAAGAAGCGATCATCTGTTTCCAGAAAGCTTTGCAAGCAAGACCAGATGACTATTGGAGTTGGTATCGGTTGGGCGATGCTCTGCGACATTTGCAGCGCTATAGCGAAGCAATTACCAGTTATGACCAAGCTCTAGAAGCAAGGTATCAAGACTATTGGGCTTTTTATCGAAGAGGAGATGCCTTGCGCCACTGTGGACATCTTGAAGAAGCTTTAGTTAGCTATGAGCAAGCTTTGGCAATCGAACCTCAAGACTACTGGTGTGCTTACAAGCGAGGCAAACTGCTGCAAGAACTTGGTCGCTATCAACAAGCAATTGCCAGCTATGAGCAAGTCCTCGCCATTGAACCAGAAGACGAATATGCTTGGTACAATCAAGCTTGCTGTTACGCTTTGCTCGGTAATAAAGAGCAAGCAGTTGCTAAGCTACAACAAGCAATTCGCCTCAATGCTGAAAATCTAGAACTGGTGAAAAGTGACTCAGATTTTGAGATTCTGCGAAATTGACACTCCCGCCGCTAAATCGAAGATTATAGCGGGAGCCTTCTTGCCGAACTAGGTAAGCCGAGTCTTAGAACCAAAAATCCCCCGTCTTGCCAGCGGGGGAGTGTCAAAGAACTCAAGTTGTTCAGCAACTGCCACTCCAACTTATCCAATGGCGAGAGACGCCATGGGCTGTTGTTTCTATTGCCAGTTTACATTCACTTAGAGATGTTCCATTGAGTTCAGTCCCAGTCAAATCAGCACCACTCAACTCAGAGTCGTTGATAATCGTGTTTTTAAGGCAAGCTCCACTTAAGTCGGCACCGCTGAGTTCAGCCTCAGTCAGATTAGTCCCACTCAGATTAGCTTGATGCAAGTTGGCGCAGCGCAGGTCAGCCCCACTGAGGTTGGCACCACTGAGATTTGTCCCAATCAAGTCAGTGCCAATTAGGTTAACTTCCATCAAATTTGCCCCAGTCAAGTCAGCCCCACTGAGATCAGCATTAGTTAGGTTGGCTTGATTTAAACATGTTCCACTGAGATCAGCCCGACTCAGATCAGCTCCACTGAGATCAGCTCGACTCAAATCAGCCCTACTTAAGTTGACTCCACTTAAGGCAGCATGAGACAGAGAAACTCCCTGAAACTTCCACTCACTAGCGGAGTATCGATTCAAAAGCTCTTGTGTTTTCATATACTTAATCCTGGTTCGCCAAATCCCTGCTTTAGTAATGGGGAATAACGCCAGTCCTCCACGCTTAAATTGCCAAGCAGATATATTCTGTACTAACTAGCAATCGCTTTTAGCGCTGGCGCGATCGCGCCAATCGCAGATCGTCTTTTGCATCACTCAACTAATAACATTAAAGCAATTACAATTTTTCGGTTATAACTTTTAACATAATTTCATTAAGTATACTGAATGCCTGAGATCAAGTGCGGGTAATGTGCTGATCGGCGATAATCGTTCACAGATGAACCTTAAACCCTGCACAGCTAATCTTAATCCTATGGTTATCTCATCTGTGAGACTAAAATATGCTTACTTTCCCGGTTGCGTAGCCCAAGGAGCCTGCCGAGAACTATATCAATCTACTGCTGCGCTCACCCAAGCCTTAGGAATTGAACTAATTGAACTCAAAAAAGCTGCCTGTTGCGGTTCTGGCACTTTCAAAGAAGATTCCCAACTGCTCGAAGACAGCGTCAATGCTCGCAACCTTGCCCTAGCAGAGGAATTAAATTTACCATTGTTGACCCATTGCAGCACCTGTCAAGGAGTGATTGGTCATGTTGATGAGCGATTAAAAGAATTCCAACAGACAGATACTGCCTATATTGAGAAAGTTAATGGATTGTTAAAGAAAGAGAGTTGTTCACCTTACCAAGGCAGCACCGAAGTTAAGCATTTGCTGTGGGCATTGGTTGCCGATTACGGACTAGAAGCACTACAAACTAAGGTTACCCGCCGACTCAGTGGGCTCAAGTGCGCTGCTTTCTACGGCTGCTATTTGCTCAGAGCTCAGAAATCTATCCCTTACGACAACCCTTTTCAACCAGAATCGATGGAGAATGTTTTTCGGACTCTGGGAGCAACACCAGTATATTATCGAGGTCGCACTCAGTGTTGCGGCTGGCCCCTTTCCAGCTATGCCACTACCCAATCATTCAAGATGGCGGGGGCGCATATACAAGAAGCCCTTGATGCTGGTGCTGATTGCATAGTAACGCCTTGCCCCCTATGCCACCTCAATCTTGACTCCCGTCAACCAGAAGTGGAGAAAGTGATTGAACGTAAGTTAAGTTTGCCAGTACTGCACTTACCTCAGTTAGTTTCCCTGGCATTAGGAATTAGTCCGCAGCAGTTAGGTTTAAACCGACATGTGGTTTCAACACAGCCAGTATTAGATAAGTTAGGATTCTAGCGTCTGGGTGAGCGAAATTTTGGTTGGAATTTCAATTCCCCACGTCTCCGCATCTCCGCGTCTCCGCGTCTTTATTTCGCTCACCCCTAGCGTCTCCGTCTAACGTACTGTAAGATACCTTCAGCGATCGCCTCTGCCATTTGGTTTTGAAAAGTTGGATTTGCCAATCTCTGAAAATCCTCTCGACCTGTAACAAAACCAACTTCCACCAGAGCAGCAGGCATAGAAGTACGCCTGAGTACGTAAAATCTAGCTTGCCTTACCCCTCGATTGCGCATGTTAATCCTGCGCAAAACGTTGTTGTGAATTGTTTGGGCTAAACTCCTACCGGTTTGGTAATAATAGGTCTCTAGTCCATTCACATCGGGGCGACTCAGGTTAATGGCATTGGCGTGAATGCTGACAAACAAATCAGCATTTGCCCTTTCTGCCATTTGCACTCTTCCGGAAAGACTTACGAAATAGTCACTTGAGCGAGTTAAAACTACCTGAATGCCATTTTGTTCCAAGATTTGTTCCACTCGTCGGGAAATAGGCAAAATTACATCCTTTTCCTGCAATCCGCCGATGCCAACAGCTCCTGGATCTTTACCACCGTGTCCCGGATCAAGCATCACCACAATACGACTATTAGGAACACGACTTCTGGGAGAAGGTATTCTTGGTCTAGTGCTTCTAGCAGATGGTATCCGTCTTGCTGGCGGCGGTACTCGAATCGAGCCAGTGGGGGGCCTAGCTGAACCTGTCTTTAGCAATTGCAGTGCTAAAAGTTGATCATTAAGCTGATTGAGTGACCCAATTTGAATCCCATTACCTGGTTCTACCAGAATTACTACTGTACTTTCGTCTTGCTGCCGAAGCTTGACTCTTGAGACAGGAGAGCTGGCGTCTAGGTTGGGGCCTTTTACCTGCTCAGCTAGTTGAGCAGAGGGTATAGTAATTCGGAAGGCATTAGCTGAGATATCCCAAGTACTGATTGCTTTGATATTCCGGTTAGCCCTAATCAACAGCTGAGTGCCGTTATTGGCGAGTTGCACTGACCCAATCGTTGCCAGCCTGCTGTTAGAATCACCAGAAGAGTTCTGCCTGCTACTACCTCTGCTAGCAGCATTAGCTTTCTCAGGCAAAATTACCAAACCACCTACACTGCTAAAACTTGCCCGCCAATTATTAGAGTCTCCCGTTACATTTAACCTGATCAAAGCGACTGTTTTAGCATCAGTTTGCTCTTGCAAAAACTGAATTTGACTAACCCCATGGCTATTGAGAGCAAACTCCCGATTTGCCAAACTCGAAGGTAAAATTAAATTTTCTACCTCAACATCAACGGTATGAGGTTTTCCTCGATCGCGTCTCCTTCTGCTAGGGCGATTTTCTCTTACCTTGATAAATCCTGGTTCCGCACCGGGAATGCGAATGAAAAACCCATCTCGCGTTACACTCAAATTTGACGGCAGATTTGCCTCGAGGCTCTGAGCATTACTAGAGTGCGGTGGTGAAGAGGAAGAATCATTGGCAGGAATTTCCCTTTGACGGGATCGAGGGCTTGATGATGAAACTATCGGTTCAGGCCTTGGTAATTGCACTGACCATTGGCTTGGAGAGAGACCTTGAAATTGCACTTTTTGTGGGTCTAGGAAATAACCAGGTGCTAACTCCACGACAATGCGAGTTGTCCGGTTATCAAATTGCCCTACTCTGACTTCCCTAATTGCCCCTCTACCTTGCTGATTTAATCTTGGACCCCCTAAGGTCGTACCAGGCAAATCAACAACTAAACGCGTGGGGTTAGCCAGTAGCTGTGCTTTCGGTTGAATTCCACTGTCAGTTGTAAACACCAGTCGGTTTTGAGAAGCATCAAAACGCCAAGACAGTAATCTAGCTGCCTCCGCAGCTCCTGAAAGCAGAAAAAAGCTCCAAAAACTAGTAAGTAAGAATAACCACTTCAATTTCATAGTTGTTACTTTTATTGAAAACCTGGTGTAACTTCAACCGATTAACTTCTCCCCAGAATAAAATTTGGAGGGTGAGCATCTTCTGGCAAGTAAATTTAGGAATGCTCCTCAGAACTGCAGGAGAATATAAATTTATACTCTCTTTTGAGTTCCCTTGGTGATACTTTTTTTACAACAGTGGGGTCTGCCTAATTGGAGGGGCTTGTTCAGGAGCTCAATTATTTGTACTCTTAGCAATACTTTGTCATCTCCTTGATCTATGAAATAAATACAATCGACGGGGTTCCCTTCTGTGGTTAAAAAATCTTTGCTCTCAACTAAGATTAATTGTCTTGTCGGTAAATAAATGACAAGCCAACATCTAGGAAGTTATTCAAATCCTCTGAGATAGTTGAATAGATTTAACACTCTTAGTGTGTCAGTTTGTAAACTACTAATACCCAATAATAATACCGACATATTTAATATATCTCTTGAAAAATACTATGCGAGGTTTCTCCAGATAAATCCGGGGAATTTGCTTGTTTTTTAAATTGATTAACCATGATTTTGTTTACAGCCTCTATAAAAGGAAAGTTTTGCCACACCTAGTTTACAGTCTATGAGCGGCACTTGAGGTTTCGTGGCATATTGTACCCTTATTTGCTGCTGTAGTGCTTGATCGCTTGCGAGGGGTGTCTACCATCACCTCAGTACTTAGGCTAAAGCAAAATGATAGATACTCTAAATACTAAGTACCTGGACAAAAATAAAGTTTGCTGGTTGAGGCAGGGTGTGGGGTGTGGGGTGTAGGGTGTAGGGAAATTCCGGGCGATTTCATAATTGTTTACACAGTTGCTTTTATTTATCGAAATTAATTTGGGTTAAATACCCCACCGTCACTTGCGGTGCATAAAATTGGTTGGGGTCAAATCCCCATCCAATTTGTCCCCGCGTCCCCGTGTCACCGTGTCCCCGCGTCTTTAAGTCCGACTACTTAATCGGTTGGGATACAAACTCTGAAAACCTTGCTAATTATGCTTCTTAGCTCTTGGGCCCTCAGTGCAATTAGCTTTGTGAGTTTTATCTGTGATTGGGCAGATGCAATATCAACTAAATCAAGGCACAAATTCTGTCTTGATTAGATTCTGTTAACTTGATCTTGGAAATAACAAAAAAGTTCCCCCGATAGGAGGAACTTTAGCTTATCAGGCGATAAGGAGAGGGGGAGATGGGGAGATGGGGAGATGGGGAGATGGGGAGATGGGGAGATGGGGAGATGGGGAGATAGGGAGAAATTCTTATCTCCTATATTCTCAAATGATCGAAAGTTGAATTCAGATGCACAAAGGCTTATAATCGAAGATGGTAGTGTGGGACTATGTCACCAACCAACAGTTAATTACAAATTGCCGCCTCGATTTGCTCCTGATTGAGTTGGCGGCCAATCAGCACTAGGCGCGTCTGGCGAGGTTCTGTTGCTTGCCAAGGTCGATCATAGAAAGAATCAAAGCGCTTACCAACTCCTTGGAGGACCATGCGCATCGGTTTATTGGGGACATCGACAAAGCCCTTGATCCGATAAATCTCCTGCTGTTGCACTAGCTGTTGCAATCTCTTAATAAGAGCTTTCGGTTCAAAGGCCTGGTTAAGGATAAATTGTACCGAGTTAATCCCCTCATCATGTTCATGCTCTGCTTCATGGTCATGATGACTAGGGCGACTATCTAAATTATCCTCGACTGCTGCATTAAAGCCTAACAAGATATCGGGATCAATCTGTCCATCGCGACAGGGAATGATCTTCACTCCGGAAGCTAGCTGTTTTTGTAGCCAGGTTTCTACCCTAATTCTGGTAGCCTCGTCTACAGCATCTACCTTAGTTAGCAATACTAAATCAGCACAAGCTAGTTGGTCTTCAAAGAGTTCCTCAAGGGGAGTCTCATGTTCCAAATTGGGATCAGCTTGGCGTTGCTTCTCTAGGGCGTCAATGTCTCCAACCAAGGTACCACTAGCGATGGCTTGACAATCAACAACGCACACAACACCATCAACAGTTGCGCCATTGCGAATTTCTGGCCAGCGGAAAGCTTGTACTAGAGGTTTAGGCAAAGCTAATCCCGAAGTTTCCACCAACATACAATCTATTTGCTCTCGACGCTGGAGCAATTGTTGCATCGTTGGGAAAAATTCTTCTTGGACAGTGCAGCAAAGGCAACCGTTAGTTAGTTCAACGATGTTATTTGCCGCTTCTTCTTCGTCGTCGCAAATTTGGCATGAACGCAACAGCTCACCATCAATTCCTACTTCACCAAATTCATTAACGAGAACAGCAATTCGGCGTCCATGATTGTTTTGTAGTAAGTGGCGCACCAGGGTAGTTTTGCCAGCACCTAAAAAGCCGGTAACAACGGTAACAGGTATTTTATGCATTGAAAAGCTTGTTTAAGGTTTTAATTGTGTTTGAACTTTCAACCCAGAATCACAGAAGATAAGAAAGTTGCACCAGCACCACAAATAGTAAAGCCAGCAAATCGCAGCAGTAAGGCTGGTTGATCAGTAACTTTCTTGATCGCAAATCTCCCAACCTGGCAAGCAGTCAGAGCAATTGCTAGTTGAATTAGGGCAAACCCTAGTAAATAAGCTACCAGTGGTGCCATTTCCGCCCCGACGATTGCCTCACCATAAGCGTAACCGTGAAACAAACCTGCGATCGCTCCTAGGGCTGCGATCGCAATTGAGTTGGGACTATCCTTCATTGCCAATATAATTCCAAATATCAGCACAGAAGCGGAGATGAATAACTCAGGAGCTGGCAAATCAAGGCTCATCAGGTGAATTCCGGTTCCTGCCAGAGTTGCTAAGACAAAGGCTACTGGAATTAGAATCGCCTTTGGTTTGATTGCTGCGAGTAAGCCTATCGCTACCACGAAGACGAAATGGTCAATACCAATTATGGGGTGACCAATACCGGAGAGAAAGCCTTCAAAAAAGTTGGAGGGAGTTTTGCCCCCAAAGGGGTGGTGAGCTAGAGCTGGGTTAGCTACAAGTAAGAGGCTAGTTGCTGCCAAAAAGGCGATCGCTTTGCTTAGTGGTTTTTGAGGCGAATATTTACAATGTGATAAGTACTGACTAGCTAATTTGACTATCATCCGTAACCTCGCAGATGTAGAATAGGGAAATTTGCTAGTCGGCGGGTATTCTGACTTAGAGACAACCAAGCAGTCTCATTACAGCTGCGGGACAGTGCCGGATTTGCACCGAACTTTCCCCATTACCTCTGATGGCTGTTCCCCACCAGAACCGACTGTTGTGACCAGATTATCATAAACTAAGAAAGCAAAACTATATGCTGTCTCCCCGTACCAAACATATCTGCAAAGCGCAATGCTTCAGTGCGATCGCCTTTTTTCTCTAAAGGTATAGCAACGGACATGTCGGTTAGGAGATCGTATTTTGATTTAAAGGGAACAGGGAACTCTTAACAGGGAACAGGGAGCAGGGAACAAAAAACAACAGGTAACAAGGAAGTGTCCTAACAGCTGTGGCAACTGCTATAGGTCATTTTCCGGGTGCTGTATCAGGGGTCCGCGAAAACCGGCTTTTCTCTTTCCAGGATAAACTTTTACGCGATCGCCTTCTAAGCGCAACAAGTCCAACAACCCATCTCCGGCAATATCCGTCAATTGACTGAACGTCAGTTGTTCATTGTTGATCAAAAAAATTTCTTTTGATCAACAATGAACAAAGTACTTATTACTTATTACTTATTACTTATTACTTAAAGTCTGATAATTCGCCACTATTTAGGGGTTGGAAAAGCGCCTGGTTGCACCTCCAGATTGATGTTTTGTTGATTACGCCGTAATTCCATTCTCAAGGTACTGCCCACCTTAGTTTTTTGTACAGACTTTTGAACATCACTGGCTGCCTTTACAGGTTGAGTATCAATTTTGAGGATAATATCACCAGCTCGTAATCCAGCCCTTGCTGCTGGAGAGTTGGGCATCACTCTTGCAATAAGTACCCCTTGCTCATCTTCTATTCTGATGCGGAAATTAGGATTGCTGTTAATATTCTCTTTTAACTCTGGCGTTAAGGTAACCATCTGGATACCTAGGTAAGGATGTTCTACCTCACCCTGTGTAATTAACTGCCTCGCTACCCCTACCACAGTATTAATCGGAACTGCAAAACCTAAACCTTGGGCTCCTTGAATAATTGCCGTATTCATGCCAACCACTTCACCGGAAGCATTAAGAAGTGGTCCTCCAGAGTTACCGGGGTTGATAGCGGCATCAGTTTGAATAAATTCGACTCGCTTATCTGGGACACCTACTTGAGAGCTAGAACGACCAGTAGCACTAATGATACCAGTGGTGACGGTATTATCTAAACCAAGGGGATTACCGATGGCAATCGCCCATTCTCCTGATCTAAGTTGATCTGAGTCACCGAGGCTAACAGTGGGCAGATTTTCAGCTTCAATTTTGATAACGGCGACATCTGTAAGAGGATCGCTTCCTAAGACTTTACCCTCAAAGGAACGACCATCCTTGAGAATTACCTCAACCGTATCGGCACCATCAACTACGTGGGCATTGCTAAGAATTCGTCCTTCATTACTAATAATGAACCCTGAGCCTGTACCCCTTTCCACTCGCTCTCTCGGTTGATTTCGGAAACCGAAGAAATCTCGAAATATTGGGTTATCAAAAGTATCGGGGATCTGAGTAGTTATGGTTCGAGAAGCGTTAATCCGCACTACTGCTGGTCCTACTGTTTCTACAACTTTAGTCACAAAGTTGGGGTCGTCAGTTAACAAGGGCTTAGCAGCCCGAACAATATCTGTTTGACCATTAGAGTCACTTTGCAGAGGAGATGCATTAGTCTGGGATTGATCGCCCGATGGTAGATTACTGCAAGCGGAAGTTATAGCAGCTCCCAACAATACCAGCGATAAATAGGCGAGAGTTTTTTTGAAAGGGGAGCAAGCGGCTTGATCAGATTTAGGATTTTGAGTTTCTAATACCATGTGTTTGATTGTGCTCACTAGCAACTGAAGGGTGTTAAATATATTTCTTATTGGGATCAACGAATTCAGTACGCTCCAACTTAGCCTGCTGGAGTCTTGCTTCTAAAGCTTGCCAATCTTCTTGTTCAACTAGCTCAATGATTTGGTCTAGACTTTGACGATATGCTCCTAGCGATCGCAACAAAGAGTGCTTGTTATAACGAGCCATCATCATCCCTAACTCAGGGTTACCGCCACCAACCCTACTTGTATCACGAAAACCAGAACTTGCAATTACTTGAGCTAAATGCAAAACCACGGAATTAGTTTCCCTCCCACAGGCATCAATCAGACTATTACTAACCATTACTGGCAGGTGAGAAACCCAAGCCGCTGCTCGATCATGATCTTCAGGACTACAAATATAGACTTTAGTTGTCAGCGATTGCACCAGCTTCTGGACTATCTTGACAGCATCTGGTGGTGTTGTCTCAATTGGAGTCAAGATATAGGGCTTATTAGCAAAGAGGTTAGAAAAAGCTGCATCTATACCACTTTGTTCGGTTCCTGCCATGGGGTGTCCTCCTACAAAATGAGACCACATAGGTGTAACTGACTCCACCACAGCCTTTTTAGTTGAAGCCACATCAGTAATTACTGCTTGAGAGCCAAGATAGGGAATTAAATATTGCACAGTTGGCATAATTGCCGCAATTGGCGTACAAACAAAGACGACATCTACTTTGGCTAGGAGTTTGAGGTCGATACTAGCATCATCAACCATGCCGAACTCAATAGCCCGATCACAAGTTAGTTGTTGGCGAGAAACTCCTAAAACTCGGTGCCCACAGCCTCTCAAATCCAATCCCAGAGAGCCGCCAATTAGCCCCAGTCCTACTATTCCAATGTTCATTTGCCAGTGAATTATAAATGAGTTGAGGGAAAGATGAATTTCTGGTCAGCTACAATTGATCCCTTAACCTTTCAATTTTTAGCTAAGACCTGGTAGCAAATCTGGAAATTTGGCAGCTACGGCTGGTAGCTAACTTTTTTCTGACAGCAGCGAATGCCATCCTAGCAACTGAGATCAGAACTTGAATGCTAACAGAATGCTAACAGGTAGTGCTTGCCCTAAAACTCATCTATTCAAAATCAGTACATGGTAGCATCAATGAAGGTCACCGAAGTTATCAGACAATATGCAGCAGGAGTTAGAGATTTTTCTGCAGCTAACCTCACCGGAGTAAACCTAAGTGACGCTTATCTGAGCGGCGCTGACTTTAGTGATGCTGACTTAAGTGAAGCTAACATCAAGGGCGCTAACCTAAGCGGTGCCAATCTGAGCCGAGCTAAGCTCAATTACACCCAAATCAGTGGTGCTAATCTCTATCAAGCTAACTTAACACATGCTCAACTAAACTGCGCTAATTTGGTTCAAGCAGACTTGAGAGAAGCTACGCTAACTCAGGTCTCAGCAATTCGTGCTGGATTAGTTTACGCAGACCTAACAGGTGCTAATCTCAGAGAAGCCAACTTGAGTAGCATAGATTTGCGAGGGGCTCTCCTCAGGCAAGCCCTGCTCAGTGGAGTTCACTTATGCGAAGCTAAACTCCGGGGTGCCTTTTTGAGTTCAGCAATTTTGGAGAATGCCTCTTTGAACGGAGCTGATCTGAGTCGAAGTGACCTGAGGGCAAGCAATCTGGCAAATTCTGAATTAAGAAAAGTCAATCTTAGTTGTGCCAATCTCAGTTGTGCCAACCTCAGTACAAGCAATTTACGCTGGGCTGACTTGAGTGGGGCAAATCTTAGCTGGGCAGATTTAAGTGGTGCCAAATTAAGTGGAGCTAATCTCATGGGAGCTAACTTGAGCAATGCCCACTTACTCAATGCTAGCTTGGTTCACGCTGATCTTAGCCAAGCTAGGTTGATTAAAGCTAATTGGATCGGAGCAGACTTAAGCGGTGCTACTCTTACTGGGGCAAAACTCTATGCTGTTTCCCGATGTGGTTTGAAAGCAGAAGGGATAACCTGTGAGTGGCTTGACCTAAGTCCGGATGGGGATCATAGCGAGATACTTAGCCTTTCGGGGGAAGATTCAAAAAAGTTTTTCAATGAAACTTTACCTACAGTCAAGATCATCGTTGATGCACCTTTAGATACCAACGCCAATTTTACTTTAGCTTCAACCTATGCCCAAATTGCTCATGTTTATCCAGAACTGAGTAAACCCCCCAGTATTGATGTTGGTGTTCGCAGAACAACTTTGACCTTTACAAGTAGCAACGCTCAATTGTTGTTTCTAGCTTACCTAGCAATTGTTCCTTTCCAAGACAAATTAGCGACTCATAGTCAAATTACCGCTTTTTTAAAGATACTTCAATCAAAAGAGCTGGAGAACTTGGTAAGTCGGGGAAATAGGCAAACTGGGAAAATAATTGCCCAGATCAATCAAGCCATTAGCCAGATCGATGGTATTGAGTCCTTGAAGGCGGCACTCGATCTGAGTTCTCAAGATGACTTCTTTAACGCTCCCACTCATACTGTGATTACCAATTCCAAAAACCAAAGCTTGAGTGTTTATCACCACCCAGCTTTTGGCAAACATTGGATGAAGGAATCTTTATTGTTCAAGATTGACAAACAAACTTCGATATCAACTACAAAACCAGTCTTGCCACCTACAGATGAGATCTTCGATTTTCTCAAAGCCTTGGATTACTCCGTATGTAATTTGTGACCAAAAATATGGGATTCAAGCCCCGTCCTTCGCTTGACGGCTTTTTGTGGGAGCAATATTGATAAACTAAGTAGTCGGATATAAATAAACGTGAGAGTATAAACAATAAAATACTTCGAGCGAGAGTTAGCCAGCCTATTTTAATAGCTGGCAGTGGAGGGAGGCGGGATTTATCCCGTCGTTACTTGTTTTTTTGGCTTTCTATATACTTCTTAACGGTTTCAGTA